>CAZUEV010000008.1:0-13568 GCA_964619355.1 Candidatus Woesearchaeota archaeon | reverse complement strand
AACTTGGGTCACCTGGACCAAAACCAGATATGCTGGGCCACTACACTACGGGACTTTAAAGAATCAGACAAATAATTAGCTTAAAAACCTTTCTAAACAATCTCAGAATAGCCAATTAATCTCCAACGAGAACCAATATTTCTAGAAATAGTAACTCTATCACCATTAGAAGCACAAACTGGAATTTTCAAATTAACTTCCATTCCACCCTTGCTTATTGAATTAACAACACCAAGAGTTGCAGAAGCATTAACATTTAACATCAAAGGCTCTCCAATCTTAATATCCTCAACTTTCAATTCTTCAGTAGATCCAACAACCCTCTCGAGCAAATACAATTTTAATTTTATTTTATCCAAAACTTCAGGCATTTTTCCAGGCAAACCTAGAATATTTCCTGTCAAAGTGTTTGATTTAACAATAGAAGGATCTAACTCTGTTAGGACTCCGACAGAACCACCTGGAGTAAGTTCTCCAACAGCAATACCACCAACATTCATTTCAGTAATTTTAGTTTGTACAGGTTCCCAAGTAGCCCTACCATGTTTCTCCTTCTTCAACCCTGGTCTTATTTCGACCTTCTGACCTTTCAATAAAGTACCTTGTTTCAAAGCCCCACCAAGAACTCCACCAATTATATTTTTTATGGGAGTTCCAGGTTTATTTACATCAAATGATCTTGCAATATAAAACAAAGGATCTTCATTTTTCTTTCTTTCAGGAGTCTTAAAATTTTCTTGTATAGTTTTTATTAAAACATCAATATTGGCATTGTGTTGTGCACTAATTGGTATTATTGGAGAATTTTCTGCGATAGTTCCTTTCAAGAATTTTTTAATCTCATTATAATTTTTAATCAAAGCTTCCTTATCAACTAAATCAATTTTATTTTGCACAACAATAATATCTTTTATTCCCAAAATTTCCAAAGCCATCAAATGTTCTCTAGTCTGTGGTTGCGGACATGGTTCGGTCGCACTAATTAATAATAAAGCAGAATCAATAATTGCAGCACCACTCAACATAGTGGCCATTAAAGTCTCATGACCTGGAGAATCAATAAAACTAACTTTTCTTAGTGGAATACCCTTTCCTTTGCACTCTTTACATTTTTCATTTGGACTATAAGCTTCAGGATCACTACATTTTGGACATTTATAGAAAGTAGCATCAGCATAACCAAGTTTAATTGTTATACCTCTCTTTTTTTCCTCAGAATGAACATCAGCCCAAATTCCAGTTAAAGCCTGGGTCAAGGTTGTTTTACCATGGTCTACGTGACCAATCATACCAATATTAATCTCTGGTATTAGTTCATTATTTTTTTCTGTTTTAGTACTAACCATGGTAAGTGGTCCAATATTTCAATTTATAAATATATCCTTTTAAATCCAAAATTCAAATAAATTAAAACAAAAAAAGAAGAGTATATAAACCTTAAAGAAAAATTTACAAAAATGGAAAAATATTACTTATGGGAGACATTAAGTTTCTGCAGCATATTTCATTTCCTATTTCCAATGGGGATAGGATATCTATTGAAAGATAAATGGAAGTATGGTATTGCTATTTTGATATTATTTGAAATCTTAGAAAATTTTTCAGGAGCTACATTAACATTATGGAATTTTGAAATATTCTCTCCAGAACCTTTTGTAAATATAATCAGTGATATAGTAATAGGAACCATGGGTTTATTTGTAGGATATAAAATTAAATCAAAAAAGTAAATTGTTTGTAAAACTAAGAACCTTCTTTTTTCTCTTCAGGTTTACTTTCTTCCTTTGGAACTTCTTTAGGCTCAGGATTAAATATCTTATTCAAAGAATCCTTTCCAGCTTTTTCAACTTTCAAATTAATTTGTTTTATGTCTTCACTAATTAAATTGCTATGAACAGTTTTTTTCTGCTTAACACCTTTTTCTTTTGGCTTTGCACCAACACCTGATACAACCAACGGCCTTTTCCTTCCAAGTCCAGTAACATCTTTTCTTATTGGAAAACCACCAGTATCAGATCCACCCGTTATTTTTAATTCATAACCTTTCAATCCAAAAGAGTCTCCCTTAACAGTATCATCAACTTTTTTGTTCAAAAAAACAGAAGATTCAGCCTCGGCTACGCCTTTCTTATAACTCTTTCCATCTTTTCCACTTATCGTCAATACAAACTCTACCATTTTAAATTCCCCATGTAGGATTATCTTTCCTCTTTAATTCAGCAATCTCTTTGAGTGCTTGAATTTCATCATCCTTTAAATACTTTTTCAATTTCTTTAATTTCCTAAAATCGCTTTCAGGAATATTAGAATACAAAATATCTCCTTCTTTTAGCTGTCTACCACACATAACACCAGGGAAAGATACAGCAACTTCTTTACCCACCTTAGCTTCACCAATATTTTTACCTGAATCTTGTATCTCTTTCAATTCACAAAATTTTCTCCCATCTTTAGTAACGGGGGTATTTGATCTAACAGTTCCAGCTAGAATATCAACTCCAACAACTGCAGGATTAGAAATTCTAAAGATATGATTTTTCATAACTTCAATCTTAAATGGTTTAATCAATCCTTCCAAATCTTTCTCTTCCAAAACCCTGCCAAAATTTTCAATCCAATCAGTAACATCATCAATTATTTTGTAAATAATATCATTTGTAATTATTTTAACTTCCTTATTTTGTTCTAAAACTTTTACATTAAAACCAACAATAACTTTATTCAAATCATTTAATTCAGAATTGGCTTCAGCAATGTCTTGTTTATTTATCGCTCCAACTTTTGCTTTTTTTATTTTTACATCTTTAGCCCTTAACAAAGCAGTCAAAGCTTCCAAAGAACCCAATGTATCTGCCTTTACGATTATGCCTTCATTATCAGTTTCAATCTCCACCTCTTCTATTTCAGATTTCAATTCTTCTCTAATTTTTTCTTCATCTTTATTACAAACTCTAATTGGCATACCAGGAATAACTTCATCCAACTCAGAAGCAGAAATTTTAACAGCAGCTGCAGCATGTACTTCTTTTTCTTCAACAACTTTTCCTTTATCTAAATTAAATAAACATTTGACTTTGGTTTTTATAGGCTCACCCTCGCAAACACCAATCAAAATAGTATCATTAACTTTTACAGTTCCATCATAAATTATTGCATCTAAAACTTTTCCAACACCCTTTTCTTCACAAACTTCCAAAATAGTTCCTTTAGCTTGACCTTCAACATTTATTTTCAAAGATTCTTCCAAATATTTTTGCGCTAACCCACTTAGAATCATTAATAATTCAGGAAAACCTTCACCAGTTTTTGCAGAAATAGGAATCATGGCAACTTTCTTTGTATAATCATCAACTCTATCAAATCTATCTGAATTTATTCCATGGGCTGAAATAGCGGCAACAATTTCATATAATTTCCTTTCAAAATGCAAACCCACCGTATCTGACTGTTCAGCAATATTTTTTATAATTGGCAAATCTGGATTTGATCTCCAACCTGTAAGCATATCAATTTTATTTACAGCAATTACAAAAGGAGTTTTAGAATTTTTTAAGATTTCAATAACTTCTCTAGTTTGGGGCTTTTCACCATCATTAATATCAATAACAACAATAGCAATATCAGCAATGCTTCCGCCTCTTTTCCTCAAAGTTGTAAAAGCTTCATGACCTGGACTATCAATAAATAACAAACCAGGAATAGTTAAATCAACACCAACTTTGTTTATCAACTCACCACCAATTTCCTTTATTTTGTCTAATGAAATTTGATAAGCAGAAATGGCCTGCGTTATACCACCACTTTCTTTTGCAGCAACAGAACTCTCTCTAATCTTATCTAAAATAGAAGTTTTTCCATGATCCACATGTGCCAAAAGCACGCAAATGGGCTGTCTTATCATTTTCCATGTTCTCCTACAGAAGAAGCCTAAAATTCACTTTAAAAAGGTTTCTAGAGCAAAGCTAAGCGGAGATTGTTCCAACCCTAAGAGTATTAAATTCAAAACAAGATTCCAAACCCTTTTCCCTAAGTAATCCTGCAAGATAATCTAACTGTTCTTTTCCCTGGTCATCAGGATGAGTTAAATCACCATGATCAAAATGATAATGCTCAAAAAATTCTGCTTTTAACTCTTCTTCCCTATACAAAGAATATATAATATCATAATCAGTTACACAACCAGCACCAGTTTCCGAAGAATACTTAAAATTTACACTCAGTAACCCAGGATGTTTATTCAGACCAGTTTTCATACGATCTGCTATAGTGATCCAGCCACCATATTCAAGTATATTTTTAACTTTAACAGATTTACTTTCAATCATTTTTTGCCCACTTAAAATTCACCGCTTTTCTTTTAAGTTTGAGCATATTTTTCTCACATTTCATAGAACAAAAGTTCATAATTTTTCCAACTTTAGAAACTACTATTTTTCCAGTTCCCTTTTCAATTTCCGTATTACAAAAAGAACATCTAACCATTTTATCTTGATTTCCCAGAAATTCTTCTAGCTTCTATTTCTGTTTCTCTAAGCATCAAAAGATCACCAATTTTAATAGGACCCTTAACATTTCTTCTCAAAAGTTTGCCCCTATCTCTTCCGTCAAGAACTTTACATCTAACTTGAGTAACTTCGCCCTTCATTCCAGTTCTCCCAACTATATCTTCAACCTTGCCAGGAACTGCAATGCTAAACAACTGTTGCTTAGAATCTTTTTTTATTATTTTTTTCCTTTCAACCATTTGTAAATTTCTTAATTAAGTTCTTAGATTCCCCTTCGACGATTATAGCAACTACAGATGTGCCAACCATTAAACCAGCAGCACTTCCCAAATCATCTTTACTTGGAACTTCAACATATGGAATGCCTTTTTCTTTGCATAAAGGTTGCAAATGCATTACAACTTCTTTTGGAGAAACATCTTGTGAAACAACAACAAGTTTAGAAGCACCACGTTCAGTAGATTTAGTAACTTCGTTAGTACCTTTCTTTATTTTACCGCTTTTTCTAGCCAATTCTACGGCTTCATAAGCATCGTTTGCATTATTATTTTGATCTTCAGCCATTTTTACCTCACATGATTAATTACTTAAATTCATGAAAAATTAGCGCTTTATAAATCTTTCTTTAGAATTCAAATATTGAGATATCTTCCAAGGCCTATAATGTGGCCATCCATGGTATCCTTCAATAGGTATTATTCTCGAATTTTTTAGTTTCTTTGCAAATTTTTTCTCAAAATCATAACTAAACAATCTATCATATCTAGCCAAAATTAAAGTAGTTGGACTTCTTATTTTTTTAATTTTTACAGAATAATCTTTCTTATAATTCAAATCAACAACCTTCCAAAAATTATCATTTGACACATTTCTAACCATGTTACGAATATTTATTCTAATTGAATTCAAAAAGATTACAGGATTTCTAAGAAGACCCAATAAAGAAATATAAACTAATTTTGAAAATAATTTGAATTTACTTTTATAATAAACTAATCCTGCTGGTTCTGTAAGAATAAGTTCCTTAACCTTGTGCTTTGATGCATAATCTATTGCAGTTAAACAACCAGCGGAATGAGCAAAAATAGTAGGATTTTTTATTTTTAATTGTTTCATAAAATCTTTTAAAATATCCGACATATCTGGAATAGATAAATATTTATTTGGAATTTCTGACTTACCATTCATTGGCAAATCGATAGCATAAACAGTGTAATGTACTTTCAAAATATCAATCAAAGAAAGGTAGCTTGAAGAATCACTAAGAACTCCATGGATAAGTATAATTGGCTTGCCCTTACTACCCTTCTTAATATAATTAATTAAGATATCTTGTACAACAACTTGCGGCATAATTAGATTACTAAAATACTTCCTTTTAAATTCTTTGGGTAAATTAAGTAAAAGCATTCAATAATAACAATATTGTAAAAAATAATGGAACTAAATAAAAAATCCTACTCTTTAACGTGGGTAATCCAATACCATTTATCCTTGTTAGGACGAACTAGATTAATAACTTCTGGAAGTGCACCATTCAAAAACAAACCTTCTAAAGAATTACTTATGCCACTTTTAGTTACAACATCAACTGGACGAGATCCATCTTCTAATGGTGGAACGATGTTTCCCCCTCTAATATGTATGTCATATGTGCTACTATCGAGTCTTTTAACATATTTTAGATGGTTAATATTTTCACCAGATTCAATTAAACTAACAGCAAATTTAGGAACTACGTCTGAAGTTTGATTACCAGCTTCATAAAATCCATGAAACCTAACTCTAAGAGCCCCCTCACCCTGATAAACAGGTTTACCGAGTTTATTTTTTTTCATAGTGAATCCAGAACAAATGAGGCATTTATAAATCTTTACTTATGGCAGTAAATAAAGTTGTAAGTATCTCCTTTCTCTTCAAGCTTTGCAAAGAAATTTCTTTCAAACTGCACAATTTCACCAATTAAAACATTCTTGATATCATTTTCACAATAACCATAAGCCAACTTACCATCAGGCATAAGAACCTTTGCCTTAACCAGATCACCACCAGGCAACCAGTGTAACATTTTAGTTTTCAAATTAGGATCAACTCCCTTAGAAACAAACTCTTTATTCTTAAAATTAAACAAATGCATGAATCTATAATTAACATCTTTTTCTAACTCATCCTGTACATAAAAATAACCATCTTTAGTTTCCAAAGTTCTATAACCGAATTCAGGATGATCTGGATGCAAAGGAATCTTAACTTTTTCATCAGGAGTTCTTTCAATCTTTATTCTCTTTGGGTCTTCAATAAAAAAGTATCTTTTAGTTTTATCATCAATTATTTCCCTATTAAAAGAAGCAAGAGCATCAATAGAAACATTTACATCTGATTTTCCAATTCCAGCCCCAGTAATAAATTTAATAATAGCACCAGCCTCAAAACCCCTCCTTCTAAAAGCCCTAATAGTCCCCAATCTTGGATCATCCCACCCACTAACTTCTCCAAGATCAATTAAGTTTCTTGCTTCAGAAGTACTTTTAACACCAGCAACCAATATTTTTCCGTTGTAAATAGTTTCAGGATATTTCCATTCAAAATAATCATAAATATATTTTTGCCTATCACCGGAAACTCTTAAGTCAATACCCCTAAGAATATGTGTAACTTTGAATTCATGATCATCAATTGCAGAAGCAAAATTAAGCAATGGCCAAACTCTTGCCTTCGTATTTACCGGATGCTTATGTCCATCAATTATTCTAAATGCAACCCAATCTCTAACGGCCGGGTTGGGATTTTTCAAATCAGTTTTTATTCTTAAAACAGCTTCGCCAGGTTTATACTTATCAAACATATCCTTCCATCTATCGCTTTGGTATTTATCATAACATTCACATTTCAAACCCTTTCTCAACAAATCTCTTTTTTTCTCAGTTTCACATGTACAAACATATGCTTTATTCATATTGATTAATTTCTGAGCATACTTGTAATATCTCTTCAACCTTTTAGATTGTGTAACAACTTTATTTGGTTTAACACCCAACCATCTCAAATCTTCAATAAACCATTTGTAAGCATCTTTCATTGGTGGCTTTACTTTTGGATCAGTATCATCAAATCTTAAGATATATTTACCACCATATTTTTTTGAAATAAACCAATTCCACAAAGCAGGTCTACAATGTCCCAAAGAAATCGGACCATTGGGATTGGGAGCAAATCTTACAACTAATTTATTAGTATTTTTTAATTCTGGAACCTTATCTTTTTCTTCCTTTTCAATAACTTCAAATTCTCCAAGCTCTTTTAATTTATTTTTTTGTCTTTCTAAATCCCAAGAATTTATGTCATTAACTAAACCTTTGACTTCCTCAGATAATTCCTTAGCATTTTCCTTCAATTCTGGATGAACAGATAATATTTTACTGATTACAGAACCAACTTGGGCCTTACCACTATGTAAAACTGCATTATCAAGAATAAACCTAATCAACTCTTTTTCATTCATGGTTATGATGATTTAATCCAAATTTATAAAACTAACTTAATTTTAAAGATCATGTGCCTTTTTCTTAACTCTCTCGATGGCCCTCTCCATTTCCTCTGGTAAAGCCACATTGTAAAGATCTGCAAGAATAACTATAAACATCAAAACATCAGCAAGCTCACTACCAACTTGGTTCCCATCAAATTTTTCAGGCCTATGGTGCTCATCTGTCAAATGTCTTGCAACTTCTCCCACCTCTTCAACAAGATGGATAAGAGCACTTTGTTTCGTATGTTTTGCCCTATTTGGTAACTCTTCCAATTCAGAAGCAACTTTTAATACTTTATCCTGAAAATCGTTTATATCCATAAAATAAGAATTAAAAACAAATTTATAAAATTACCTGACCGAAAACCTTTTAAATAACTGTAATGACTGGAAAGTAACAAAATGAATATAAAAAATATGAAACCAAAAAAAGCAATAACTAATTTAGTTGTACTTGCTACACTAAGTACTGCTTTTATTGGATGTGGGCAAGATAAAAAAGTTGAATATTCTAATTTTCCAAGGCTAGAGCAAGGATATGAAGTAGTAGACTTTAATATTCCAACCAAAGGAAAAGTAGTCAGAATAGAAAAACTTGAAGATCAAATGTACTTCAGTAATGAAGAATCTGATGGAAGCCTAACAATAGCTGGAACCTTTGAATATGAAATAGAACCAGAAGGAAGGTTTAAACCAGCGCTAGAACATACAGATAATTATGGAAGAACTCTATCAAACAGCAATTATTGGATAGATCAAAGAGAAGGAACTGTAACTCTTAAAAGAATAGAAGATAATTAAACTATTATTTAATCCAAAACCAAATCTATGTGTTCATATCCATTACTTCGCATTTCTTCCCAGAACTTTGCAGTCAACAATAATAAATTAACACAATCTTCATCATGTTCGGGACCATATAGATGTTCAAAACGTCTTAACAAATAATATCTCCTTCGTTTAGGGGGCATTTTTCTGATTTCATTTCTTTCATTAGTTGTAAGATCATTATACTCATCAACAGATTCTCTCTCAACCTTTGCCATGTGGGTAGTTAAATCAAGTACTTTTCCAATTTGCCACAAACAAGTTTCTCCAAGAACTTTATCCCATACATCATAAAATTCTTCAGGAGTCTGGCTTCTTTTCTTATCACTTAATCTGGAGTCCTTGAAATAATTAGAATCATTCCACCCTTTAATAGAATGTATGATCTCTCTACAGTGGCCCATGTCTTTCTTAGATGGAAAATGTAGTGGATATTTATCTAAAAAAGCATGAAACCATTCTTCTTCCTGCCCTTTATCCCTATACTCTGTATGAAAATATGATAAATCACCATGTAAAAGAGGAAATTCATTACTAGAAATCTCTGTAAAAAGTCTATCTTGTGGTGGTGCTACTATCTCCATAGGCAATAACCTTCAAAACCCAAAATAAATAAACAATTTAAACATTGCGATTCTACAGTTAATCTTTTAAAATTGCTATAACAAAAACAATTATGCATAAATTAAACAAATTAACAAATAAAGAAATAAAATCAATATTGAGAAAAATAAAAGAGAGATACGACACAGATAAACTAGAAAACAACTACATTTTCTTCTCAAACAAAGAAGGAAAAGTCTACATAATCAACAAAGAAGTTTCAAAAGTAAAAAATAGATTAGCTTCACATGGAATATATTTCTGCAAATATGAAAAAGATGGAATAAGATTGAGCATAGAAGGTTCAATGTTTATAAAAAATCCAAAAGAAAATGTAATAAAAATAGACGAAGAACAGTTCCACGACTGGATGGAAGGATACGATGTCTTCATTGAGGGAAAACAAGGTTACTTTCTACTAGAATATGACGGAATGATTATGGGTTGTACCAAAGGAAATTCGGAAAATTTAAGAAATTTCGTACCAAAACACCGTAGAAGCCACTAATTACAAAGTTTTTTAAATTAAAGAGCTTACAAAAGTTTATGAAAGATATGTTAAAATTAGCGGTGCAAACATACAACAAAATAGCTAAAATTTATTCTGAGCACACTTATGGAAAAGTTGTCCAATATCAAGCAACTAAATTTATGTCTCTTCTAAAGGGAAAGAAAATTCTCGACGTGGGCTGTGGCTCTGGAAGAGATGTTGAATACTTTTTGCACGAAGGATATGAGCCAATTGGTATAGATCTATCTGAAAAAATGTTGTTAGAAGCAAGAAAAAGAGTGAAGGCAAAAAACGTTTTCAAAAAAATGGACTTCACGGATTTAAAATTTAAAGAAGAAACCTTTGACGGAGTTTGGGCAATGGCAGCACTTTACCATCTACCTAGAAAAAATGTTACAGATGTTTTAAGAGGATTTAACAAAGTTCTAAAGAAAAAAGGATTAATTTACATTGCAGTAGAAGAAGGTGAAGGCCAAAAAGAAGTAAAGGAAGCAAAGTATGATAATGAGCCAAGACCATTTACATATTTCAATGAAAAAGAAATGCATGATTTTTTATATGAGGCAGGCTTTAAAATAATAGGTTCAGAGGTGAATGACACAAATGAAACGAAGTGGATCGAAATCTTCGCTAGGAAAGAAGAATAAATTTCTGTATTGGTTACCAAGAATACTTTCATTACTATGGATAGCATTCTTCTTATTATTCTCCTTAGATGTTTTTGTTGAAGATTATACCTTCTTGGAAATGTTAGTTGGATTTTTCATGCACAATATTCCCACCTTAATTTTAGGCGGGTTAACTTGGTTAGCTTGGAAAAAAGAAAAAATCGGCGGAATAATATTCATTTTGTTATCAATTGTATTCACAATATTCTTTAAAACTTACACAAATATTTTTAGTATTTTAACAATAACAGGAGTTCCATTGTTAATTGGAATATTATTCTTGGTTAATCATTTCAAAAAGAAATAGTTCTATATCCACAAAGTCCCAAATTGAACACTTTGGTTTTACCAATTTTCTTACTATCTTCTTTCTCATGAATATGTCCACAAAATACATATTTGGGTTGTTCTCTTTTTATGTAACTCAAAAATAATTTGCTTCCAGCATGTTTGCCCTGCCAATGTTTTGGTGCCTCATCAAAATCAACTTTATCTAAAATTCCATAAGGGGGCTGATGGATAATAAGAACATCCAATTTTTTCATCTTGTTTAGAATCTTGCGATGTTTTTCACGTTCTTTTTTCGATTCATTTAATTTTTTCTTATCATCTGGAGAAAAATCTTCAACCCAGTTTACATCAGTAAAATATTTTATCCCACCAATAGATAAACCTTCAAATTTTACAACTTTGTTATTTATAATTTTAACATTCTTAAGTTTCATAACTCCTTTTTTCATATCAGAAACTTTGATACCCTTTCTTTTTAATTTTCTAAAAGTTTTTTCACCCCCTTCTTCAACATTTCCATAAATAAAATAAACTGGAGAATATTTAGAAAGAAACTTTAAAATCTTCATAGTTGAATTATAAATTTCCATATACGCTCTTTTCTTCATAACATCAGTATACTCAATTTCACCCAAACCTTTTTTCTTCCTACTTATATTGTCAAATGCCCTCTTCCTAGCTATACTAGCACTACCAACATCACCAGGTAATAGAATTAAATCAACGTTCTCCATAGGAATTTTCTTAATCTTCTCCAAATCACCATGTGGATCCCCAATAGCCAAAATCTTCATTCTAGAACTTCTTCCTAATCGGACCAATTATATCAACCAAATAATCACCAACAGCTTTCTTCAAATCAACAGGATGAACATTCTTCTTAAAAAATTCTTTCTCCAACTTTTTAAAATCATCAAATTCCAAATCTCCACCGAACTTTTCATCTCTAGAAATAACAAATTTCTCAACACGAGGAAAAACAATCAATTGAGCAATCTGCAAAACAGGATTATCTTCACCAACAGGACAATAAGCTTTCTTCAATTTAGACCTAATCTTCTCATCGGTATCTCTAATGGAAATAAAAGAGTTAGGTTCAGAACTACTCATCTTAGAACCTGGACCAGACAAACCATCAATCAAAGGGGTATGAACAAATACAGGAACATTATAATCAAGGTCTTTAAACTTTTCAACACCCATCATATGAATCTTACGTTGCTCAATTCCAGATTGAACAACATCAACACCCAAATGTTTTATATCAATAATTTGCATCAATGGATAAATAACTTGACTAACTTTTGCTTGATCAACATCTCTAGCAACTTTCTGCATACTTCTCAAAGCCCTATTCATAGTAGTATTAGAAGCCAACTTAAACAAATCATCTTGATATTCTTTTTTTCTCTGAAAAGAACTTCCAACAACAAACTCTGCATTACTTAATCCTGCGGCTTTGAAACCAGCTTTCCAAATTTTAACTTGCTCATTAATAAAATCCCAATCACCTTTCTGATTAAGATAAGTATGCCAATCAGCAAAAAGAATCTTAATTTTAAAACCAGCCTTTTCCAAATCCAATAACTTAGTGATTGTAACCAAATGACCCAAATGTATTTCACCAGAAGTTTCGTAACCACAATAACAAACTGGATTCTGCTTTTTCAAAGTTTTCTTTAAATCCTTCTCATTAATAATTTCAACAGAATTTCTTTTTACCAGCTCTATTTTATCCATGATCAACATCTGTTTATCTTAATTATAAACCTTTCTTTTCTCTAATCAAATAATAAACTATAATTCCAACCCCAATTACATTAAAACTATCCGCAATATTAAAAATTGGCCAAACAGCTAAATCAATAAAATCCCTAACATAACCTAAAAAAACTCTATCTATAAAATTACCAATAGTTCCACCCAAAACGAAAGCTAAAGGCACTAAATACTCCCTATTCTTCCTAAACAAATAAATGATAAAAATAACAACTAAAAGAGAAATCAAGGACAAAATACCAGTATAACCTTGGAATAAAGAGAAAGCAGCACCTGTATTCTCAACATAGTTAAACAAACCAAAATGGACGTCTGTAAACAAGAATTTAGTAATCTGATCCAAAATAACTACCAAAAATGCCAAAAAAAGGAATTTTTTCATAAAAAGAGAATAACATTCAATCTTATTAAAATATGTTACTACTCAACAAAAACAACAATAGAAAGCTTTATAAATCAAACAGAGAAAGAAATAGAAACAAAAAGGAGTTAAAAATGCCAGAAATATCAAATAGGATAAACAGGTGTGATGTTTGTAAAGCAATTGAATTAGACGGAGAACTAGTTTCCGTAGAGAATTATGATATAAAAGAATTACGTAAGAAAGGTTATTCATTCACAGATGGAACTTTATCTCAAGATTGTTATAGGAGATCACGTAGAGAAGAAATAGAGTTGGGTTTAGTTAAAGAAATATCAAAGAGGGCACCACATGAGTCATGTCCAAAAATAGAGAACTTAGAAGAATATACACAAGCAATTCTAAAAACTTTCTTTATTGAAAATAGAGTAGAAGACTTCATGTTAGGATTCGACGAAACAGAAGGTAACACAGTTAATGTTATAGTTAAAGT
>CAZUEV010000007.1:0-17809 GCA_964619355.1 Candidatus Woesearchaeota archaeon | reverse complement strand
TACATACTCACTTAGACAGGTTGCCTTTTTACAGCAAGGTGAGCAAGTTTCACCAATTTACTTTTTATTGGAGAAAGGCGGATCCTTTGATGAAGATGAATTGAACACCATGATAGCTGATAAAGAAATTAAGATTAGGAATTATGAATATACCAATGGAGGTCAGATTCCATTGACGTATATCGATTTGTAAAATGAATGTTGACGCAAAATTAAGATATTTACCTGCACTTAAGATTTTAAGAGATAAAGGTAGCGAAGAAACCGTTTTAGAAGTTGGTGGAGGCGTTGAAGGTATTTCTAAATTCTTCAAAGAAAAATTAACTATCTGTGATGTTTGTTTGGATGGTGTTGAAGATACAGATAAGATAAAATATGTTCAAGGTGATGCTAGGAGTTTACCTTTTGATGATAATTCATTTGATTATATTATTTCTTCAGATATGGTTGAGCATATCAAATCAGAAGATAGGGAAAAAGTGATGAAAGAATTGGTTAGGGTTACCAGAAAGAAAGTTATTGTTGGTTTTCCTTGTGGAGATAAAGCACATAAATGGGAAACCAAGTTATTTAATTTGGGAAAGAAAATTACTGGTAAAGAGCACAAATGGTTGAAGGAGCATGTTGAAAACGGTTTACCGTCTGAAGAGGAAATTAAATCTTATTTGGGTGAAGATGTTCAAGTTATTTCTAATGCAAATTTGAAAATTTGGTTTACTAATGAATTATTCAATCCTTATTTGTGGTTTGTTCCTTGGATTTTTTATCCAGTATTTACTCATTTCAATGGGAAGGGAAGTTCTTATCGGAAAATATTTATAGTTTCTAAAGAGGAAGCTAAGGAATGAAAATAAAGAAGAGATCTATTTGGGGAATTATTATTACTGTTATCTTGTTGTTTATACTTCTTAGATTTGTTTCTTGGGCCGAAATCTGGGCTACGTTACAGAAATTGCCTTTTGAAGCTCTTGTTGTTGCTTTTTTTATATACTTTTTAGTTTACTTTTTTAGAACTTGGAGATATTATACTTTAAATTTAAAGAATGTTAAATTTTCTAGGTTGTTTTCTATAATAGGATTGTATAATATGGTTAATGTGTTCTTGCCCTTTAAAACTGGAGAGGTTGGTTATGCTTATCTTTTGAATAAGGATGGGATTACTTATTCACAGGGAATTGCTACATTAATAATTGCTAGACTTTTTGATGTTTTTTCTATACTTTCCATATTTTTTATTGCATTTTTATTTTTTGAAAGTCCATCTCCAAGAGTTGGTAGTTTTTTACTTACTTTTTTTATAGTTGTTTTTGTTTTGATTGTTTCTGTTATACTCTTGGTTATTCATAAGAATAGATTTGGAGTATTTGCAAATAAGATTTGGAAGTTTTTTAATATTGAAGAAAATAAAGTTGTTTTGTTTTTACAGAAGAATGCTGCAAGGGTTGCCGATGCTGTGAAGTTTATTGGTTTTGGTAAAAGAAGTTTTCTTGTTTTCTTCCAATCTTTGATTTTGTGGGGATTAATGTATTATTTTGCTTTTTTCGTATTACGTTCATTAGGGATGGAGTTGACTATTCTTCAATCTGTTATTGGTAGTTCTATTGCTCTTTTGTTGATTTTAATTCCTATTCAAGGTATTGCTGGTTTTGGTACTACTGAAGGAGCCTTAACTATTGCATTTGTAGTTTTGGGTTTCCAGATAGATCCAGTTATTTTGTATAGTTTTAGTTACCATATTTTGTCTTTGTTCTTTTCTATAATTTTTGGTCTTTTAGGGTTGATTATGTATAGAAAGCCTAAGACGCAATTTTTATAAGTTGGGGCAAGTTCTCGAGTTTATGTTTGATTTGAAAGATATTTTGGCTTGTCCTTGTTGTAAGGAGAAATTTTCTAATAATTATTATTGTGAAAAATGTGAGAAGAATTTTGAAATTAAGGAGGGAATTCCGGTTTTGATTTGTGAAAAATGATTGTTGAATTTTTTAAGAAATTGTTGCCAAAAGGTCTGGTTTCTAGAATGAATCCCCCTATGTTCCATATATATGAATTTCTTAGATATGCTTCTAAGTTAGTTAAAAAGGATGAAGTTCTTTTGGATGCGGGTTGCGGAGATTCTCCATATTATAATTATTTTAAACATGCGAATTATGTTGGTACTGATTTTTTGAAAGTTGATAAAAAATATGATAAAAAGAAAATGTCATTTATTTCTTCTTTGGACAATTTACCCTTGATTGATGATTCTGTTGATACTGTTTTACTTACACAGGTTCTGGAGCACGTTCCAAATCCCGAAAAATATTTGAAAGAATTGTTTAGAGTTTTGAAGAAGGGTGGAAAGTTGTTTTTATCAGTTCCACAACAACAAGAGATGCATGAAGAGCCGTATAACTTCTTTTATTTTACTAAACATGGTTTAGGGAAGGTTTTAAGGGATGCCGGATTTGAAGTAAGATTTATTAGGCCGATGGGAGGATACTTCCATTTCTTATCTTATGAGATTGGATTGATTTCTAGATTGATTTTCCCACAGTATTTCAAAGATAATTTTTTGAAGACTATTTTGTTTATTCCTTATTTGATTAGTTTGTTTATTTTTAATTTTTTGATAGGTTTAATTGTATTTCATTTGGATTTTTTGGATAAGAATAAGAAATGTACGTTTGGATATACTTGCTATGCTGTAAAAAGTTAGTTTTATAAGTTTTTCTGTGGTTCTAGATTTATGGCACAAATTATTCTGAAAGATAGGGAGCGGGAACTTACAGAAGTAGTGATGCCCCAGTTAGGAAGGTTTTGCTTAGAAGTGTCGAGATTTTTACAAGAGCAGCAAGATAGGACTTTTAGTGTACATAGAAGAAAGCATATGGAAACGTGTGGCGATGGTTGGGGAGCACATCCATTTTATCTAATTAAAGAAGGAACTTCTTGTCATTTTCCTTTAGGTTATATTGTTGGTAACTTTTTCTATCCAGGATATACTCCTGATTTTCCAAAAATTAAGGGAGAAGTTTTGAGGGCGTATTTGAGTAATTACGGTAGTGATGCTCCTGTTATTGTTGATTTATTGACAGTTGATAATCCTACATTGACGGAATTAGTTCAAACTAAACTTGCCGATTTGGAAAGTTGTGATCCTCGTATAAAAGGAAAAGTTGAACTCCATGTTTAGAATATTTAAGAATTGATTATATCTTCAGTGGTTGCACTGTGTTTTTCTATTAAATTATAGAATTCTTTGTTTGTTATTTTTTTGTTTTTTTGAACTATTCTTCTTTTTTTGATTGCTCTTGGTATAAAAATTAATCCAACTGCCCAGGCTTTAATTAGTGCTTTTATGAATTCACTTTTTTTGTAGCTATTTTTTCCTTCTGTTGATTTTTTTAGATTTTTAGCAATTTTCAAATATCTTTTTACCGTATGATATGGTGTTTTTAGTAACAAAGGTAATGGAAAAGCTTTGATTGTATACCAGATTCTGTTTCTTTCGCTTAAATATAACTTCATTGGCGATTTTGCAATCATAGTAGCCGAGTGAACATGGTGTATTATTGAATTTGGAACATACATTGCTTTCCAACCGTTTAATTGTGCTCTGAGAGATAGATCTGTATCTTCTAAATAAATCCAGAAATGTTTATCAAAATATTCATCTTCTCCGTGTTTTATATCTTCGAGCATTTCTTTTTTGTATAGTGCTGCCCCTGCACATGGACCAAGAATTTCTTCTACTTGTTCAAATTGACCTTCATCTTCTTTTTTCATTCCTCTGTTTATTGCACTTCCATCTTTGTAAACTAAGGTTCCTGTGCTGTTGATTAGGTTTGGTTCATAGAAGAAAACCATCTTTAGGGAGAACATTCCTACTTTTGGGTTTTTTTCAGCAACTTCCATTAAATTTTTCAGAGTATCTTTGTCTAGTTTTGTATCATTATTTAGAGTTAGGACATATTCTCCGTTAGTTCTTTTTATTCCTTCGTTGTTACCACATGGAAAACCAATATTTTTTGGAAGTGAAATTATTTTTACCCATGGAAATTTTTCTTTAACTAATTCTACAGAACCATCGTTTGAACCGTTATCGACTAGGAGCGTTTCAAAATCTTTGTATGTTTGTTCATTTATTGAATTAAAACAAGGTTCTAAATGTTGTTTTCCGTTCCAATTAAGAACTACTAATGAGATTTTAGGCATTTTTCGTAGACCTCTGTTAATATTTGTCCTCTATTTTTCCATGAATGGATGTTTACTACTTTTTCTCTGGCATCGTTACCAAGTTTTCTTCTTAAATTTTCATTTTTTAAAAGACTTATTATTTTTTCTGAGCAATCTTTTATATTTGGTTCAACGTAAATTCCTGTTTCTTGAAGAATTTCTTTATTTATTTCATTGTTAGTTGCAATTGTTGGAATTCCGCAAGCCATGTAGTTGTATAATTTTCCGTTTGCTTCTGTTTTTGATAATTTAAGTGAAATTGTTATGTCACCCGTTGAGATATATTCTGGTGCTAAGTTGTAATCGATTTGTCCAGTAAAAGTTACATGTTCTGATATTCCAAGTTCTTTTGCTTTTTCTTTGTAGAGTTCTACATTTGGATAACCTGCAATTAAGAAATGTGCATCTGGAATTTCTTTGATTACTAATGGAATTGTATTAAGTAGTAAATCTGTGCCTTGGTATTTGCTTAGAACGCCTAGGAAAGTTATAACTTGCTTGTCTTTAAGATTTAGTTCTTCTTTTAATTTTGTTGCATCTTTTTTATTGAATTTTTCAGTGTCTACCCAATCTAAGAAAGAAATAACATTTTTGTAGCCTTCTTCTTCCAAAGATTCCTTTGACTTTGTTGAACTTGTTAGAAGATATTTACTTGAGTTGTTTATTTTTTTCTCTATTTTTTTGAAGATGCTTTTCAGTGGTTTATTATTTAGGTATTTGTGGTCCCGCATCTCTTTTACTAATGAACCTTGGTAATCGAAAATCATTGGTATTTTTTTGAAGTATTTTAGAATCATTCCGATACCTGCTCCCTCATGTAAATGGGCATGAATTATATCGTAATCTTCTTTTTTTACGTCTTTTAGTAGTTTAGACAACAATAGAAGGTCTAAGTATATTTTTTTGTAAGATGGCCCTGCTGAAGTTTTTGTGTACGATGGAACATTTTTTATTCTCTTTATGTTGACTCCTTCAGGATCTTTTCCTAAATGATAAGTGTAAATAGTTACATCATGTCCAAGGCTTTTTAGACCTTTGATTTCCTCGAATATCCTAACGTGGCACCCCCTATCTGAAAAAAAAGGTGTGGGTGCTATCATGAGTATTTTCATTTCTTATTGAAGAATTTGTTGAGAGCTTTTAAATCTTATCTAATTGATTTCACTTACGTAATTTATTTAAATGGAAGTTGTTTTGGGCTGTTATGAAGTCTTTAGTAACTGGAGGTGCTGGTTTTATTGGTTCTCATCTCATTGACGAGCTGATAAAAATGGGTCATGAGGTGGTAGTTCTTGATGATTTAAGTGGCGGATTTAGAGATAATGTTCATGAAGGTGCTACTTTTGTTGAGGGTTCTATAAATGATGTTGAATTGATTAAAAAGTTATTTGATGAACATAAATTTGACTATGTATATCATTTAGCTGCCTATGCTGCAGAAGGTTTAAGTCATTTTATTAAGAAGTTTAATTATGACAATAATTTGATTGGAAGTATAAACTTGATCAATGCTTCTGTGAATCATGATGTTAAATGTTTTGTATTTACATCTTCTATTGCTGTTTATGGAACAAATCAATTGCCAATGCATGAAGATACAGTTCCAAATCCGGAAGATTCGTATGGAATTGCTAAATTTGCAGTTGAGCAGGAATTAAAAGTTTGTAAGGAAATGTTTGGATTGAATTATGTTATTTTTAGACCACACAATGTTTATGGTGAAAGACAGAATTTGGGTGATAAATACAGAAATGTTCTTGGAATATTTATGAATCAGATAATGCAGGGAAATCCGATAACCGTTTTTGGTGATGGTAAACAGACTAGGGCATTTACTCATATTGATGATGTTGCTCCTGTTATTGCAAGGTCGGTTGAGCATGAGAAAGCATATAATCATATTTTTAATGTTGGTGCTGATGAACCTTATTCTGTCAATGATATGCTGAAAGAAGTTGTTAAGTCAATGGGACATGATAAATGGGATATTACTTATTTGGATGCTAGGGAAGAAGTAAAGCATGCACATTCTACACATGAAAAATGTAAGGAGTTCTTTGGTCACGTTCCTAAGATTTCTTTACCAGAAGGTATTCAAAGAATGACTGAATGGGCAAAGAATCATGGTGTTAGAGAAAGTCAAGAGTTTGGTAATATTGAAATAGAAAGAAATTTGCCTCCTTCTTGGGCTGTTAAGAAATAGATTTTATTGAATAACTTTCTTCATTTTTGTAATAAACTTTTACTAAGATATCTGCCATTAATCCGAAGATAAAGAACATTGCTCCCAAAACCATCAATAGAATAGATAAGAGTAACATTGGTCTATTTGCTATTGGTTGTTGCATAAATAATCTGATAAAAGTTAAGTAAAGTGCTATTAAGAATCCAATTGCTCCTGTGAAGAAACCAATTCCTCCAAAGAAATGTATTGGCCTTTTTGAATATTGCAACCAGAATTTTAGCAGAGCCATGTCTAGTAAACTTTTTAGTGTTCTTGAGAATGTATATTTTGTTACCCCATGAATTCTTTTTCTGTGGTTTACTTTCATTTGGGCTGTTCTAAATCCTTTCTGCTTCATCAAAATGTGGATGAATCTGTGCATTTCTCCATATAGGTTTAAACCGTTAATACATTCTTTTTTGTAGGCTCTTAATGTACATCCTGAATCTTGTAATCTATCTTTTAAAATAATTCTTCTTAATAATCTTGCTCCTTTTGAAATGAATCTTTTTGATAATGTGTCTTTTCTATTTGCTCTCCAACCTGCAACTATATCAAATCCTTTGTCCAAAACATGTAGCATTTTTGGTATATCATTTGGATCATTTTGCAAATCAGAATCCATTGTGATTATTACTTTTCCTTTTGCAGCTTTCATACCTGCATCCAATGCTGCAGTTTGTCCAAAATTTGTTCTGAATGTAATTATTTTTACGTTTTTATCTTTACTTTTTAATTTTTGGAGAACTAATTGCGTTTTATCTCTTGAACCATCATCTACGAAGATAATTTCATATTTTTTCCCTAATTTGTCTAGAACTTCTTTTATCTCTCTATATAAGATTTCAAGGTTTCCTTCTTCATTGAAGACAGGCAATACTATCGAGGTTTCTACCATTTAACTTTCCAAGTGTAGATTGTGAATCCGTCGACACCTTCTCTGTGTCCGAAGAGTTCAAAGTTGTTTAAATTACCACCTCTATAGTAATACAATTCTGTGAATATGCTATCTACTAATTTTTGATCCATTATTACTGAAATATTTTGTTCAGGAATATATGCTACTCCGATTTCAGCTCCTTCTTCGTTTATGTGGGTAGTTGATCCATCTTTAAATACTTTTACAGGAGCTGCTCCTCCTTCAACTTGCATATATGCAGCTTTTTCATTTAGATCGATTATAACTCCATTTGTGCAGTATATTGTTCCATTTTGGTCTTGACATTCTCCAGTTCCAGAATACCCAGGATAAGGAGCTATCCAAGCATTGGCTTCTTCCTCTGCAATACCTTTTAGCTCAGAATAATATCTTTCAGCTTCTTCCTCTGTTTTATCTAATGTTTCTGTTATTATTTTTATTGAATTTTCCTTATTGTTTGCCTTAATTGTATTGAATATGAATGCTCTTTCAAAGTTCCAAGATCCAAAGTGTGCCCACACTGGAGCTTTTCCAACCATATCTTCCGAAGTTATAATTAATGCTTCTGGAGGATCACAGTGTGTGTTTTCAAGTATTTTGTCAGGGTCAGTTATATACTGAGATAATGTGTTCCTTGCTGTGTTTCTATCTTCTAAAATTATTTTGTCAATTACTTCTTTTGTTAGTAGTCTATCATTTGTTTCTTCATAAAGTAAATTGTAAGCCGTTTCACTTCCACAATCAAGCATCCTTAAAATTCCAATTGCTTCTTCTTCATTGTCAGTCAAGAATAATTTTCCAACCCAATGAGCTTTAGGACTGTTTTGTGATGCACCATCAAATGTTACTGGTCTATCTGCAATTGCTTTGAACCAATGTCCAAAATCCCACCAAGAGGTTATTATTGCGTCTTCTTGAGTTTCGTCTCTTATTTTGATTAGTGCATTGTACCATGCATCATTCATAGATGGTGCTTCTCCCTTTGCTACTGCATTTGCAGATTTTAGCATAGGAATCATACTGAAGATTATTACCAAGATTAGTAGTAGGGAGACTAGTTTTTTATTTAGATTTAATTCTTTTGATGACCAATTTGTTATTAAGTTATATGATTTTGAGATAAATATTCCAATTCCTATTGCAAATACTGGAACTAAGAACATGATAAATCTCATACCTTTTGTTGTTGTGTAGAGAGTTCCAATAAACCAAACTATCATTAAAAGTCCGTATTTTATTTCCCTCTGTTTTATATTTTTTCTGAGGAATATCCAAAGTATTCCAACAATTGATAATGTAAACATAAACTTTCCACCCATTTGTGATATTACGTTTGTTATTGAAACTGTGTTTAGCTCTGCCACTGTTGTATACACATTTGGCCATAGTGATTCCTTTGCAGCTTCCTTTAGGAATACTATATTTAGTGGATCTTTGAATGCGCCCAGGAAGTTACTAAAACTCTTGAAGATTGTTACAAAGATTGCTGATGATAATATGTAATACGTTGCTGTTTTTAGTAAGTTCTTTGTTTTTATTTTTTTGAAAATATGTCCTTTGTATTTTATTAATAAGTAAATGAAATAAAGAACCATGCTTGCTAAAATGAAATCAAAGATATACCACCATCCAACCCATGCGTATGCGAAAATACCAGAAAATAATCCGGCCAGAGATCCATAAATTAATTTTTTCTTTTTATCTGTTGTTGTAAACGCTTCCAAAAAGAACCAAACTATTGCTAATGGGAAAAATATTCCATATGCATCTGTGTCAGAGAATCCTGCAGGAGTTCTACCTAAAAAGGTTGGATGGATTGCAACTATGAATGCAGCAACCATTCCACTGAGATTTCCACCAATTTTTCTTCCAATGAAGAATGCAGGTATTGTTGCTAGTGCTGCAAAAATTAATGGTAAAATAAACATAGATTTCATTAGCGAATCATTTCCAAACCAAGTACTGATTGTATGGGTTGCTGCACCTAATGTTGGATGTAAACTACCTGTTACAAATCTTCCAGTTGGAGCTAACATATGGTCATCTAATGATTTTCCATCTACTAATTCATCACCAACATGACCGTTTTCTAAGATATTTTGGGCTTGTCTGTAGTAATAATAAGGATCAATTGCTAGAAGATAGGTTTGTCCAGTATCGTCTTTATAATAACTTTTTATTTGCTTTCCGAGAAGTATTTTTTGTTGTTCTATTTGTTCTTTGTTTTGCTCTATGTATTGGTTGTATCTTTGCTGTACTATTGTGTTTAGCGTATTTGAATCAATGTTTGGATTTTCTTGAATAACTTGAGATTCCAGTTGTGAGATTATGCTTTGTCTCATTGAGCTTTCGGCTAAATCATCACCAAATGGCAAATCATAAGTATACGCTCTAAAAAATATAGCAAAAAATATTGGAATTATTAAGAGTAAGATTACTCTATGTTTTATTATAAAATCTTTTGATTTTTTTAAATTCTTTTTTATATTTTCAGAACTGTAATCAATATTGAATTCCTCTTCCATGAAAACTAGAATTTGGTTAAGGTTATAAAGGTTATTGTAATGGTTTGGGTATGCCAGCGTGGCGAAATTGGTAGACGCGCGGGTCTCGAAAACCCGTGCCTTAGGGCATCCAGGTTCAAGTCCTGGCGCTGGCGTGCAGTATTTTGGAAATGAAAAGTTTTATAAGTTTTTTGGGATTTTCATTTTAAAATGGTTACTACTGATAATTCGATTGATCAGTTATTTGCTGAAGCATCAAATGCTGATGAGAGTAAATGGGGATTTCTAACTGATGAAGAGAGACTTACTCAGAGACGAATTACTGGTGTGAAGAGATTTAAAAAAGCAGCACTTGGAAGAAGTGGTATTGAAATTACAGTGTCTTCAGAGGAGCTTTCTAGATTATTATACAGGGCAGGAGTTATTTCTTCTATTGAGGAAGTGGATGAAGTAATACCTGTGCTTGAGTCGTCTCGCAGTGGTGTTTGTTATACTGATTTTGGTTCTTGTGCTAGGGTTTCTTTTACAAAAGTTAGTGGTCCAAATGGCGAGATTGCGTATAGGATACATGACCATAGAAAAGAAGGAACTGGAACTTAATTCTTAGATATTCTTTTATAGAAAGGTTTTTAATTCAGCTATTCTACTTTTTGCTTGGAGGTAATTTAGATGGATCCTGGACCCTTATATGCACCCGCTAAAAGTACTACAACTTTTTTAATGATTTTAGTTGGTTTGATTGTACTCTTTATTTTATATAAAATTTGGAAGAAATAAATTATTCTTCTGTTAATTTTTCTATCATTATAGCAAATGCAGGTCTTGTTATAAGAACACCAACAGTTACTCCAATTATTGTTATAAGTGCGAATCCTCTCAGGAGTCCTGCTCCTGCTCTTAATAATGGGAACATTGCAGCCAGTGTTGTTGCGTAAGCTGCTAAGATTATAAAAAATGCTTTCTTTAATTTATCTTTCCATTTATATGAATAACTTGATGCCCTAGATGTTACTTCATCAATAATAACTATATTATCATCTACTCCCGTTCCTACTGCAGCTATGATACCTGCTATTGCTGCCAGGTCTAAATTGTACTTTGTTAGTGCTGAAATTCCTAGTATAATTACTACTTCAGACATTAATGCTATTAAAACTGGAATTGAAATTTTCAGATTTCTATATCTTGCGAAGATTACTAGTGATACTGCAAGTATAGCAAGCATACCGACTATTATGGCGTTTTTTACAAATTCTTCTCCTAAAACTGGAGAGATTGTATCAAATTTTACTATTTCTAAATCAACAGGCAAAGATCCTGTAAGAAGAACTGTTTGCAGTTTGTTCATTTCGCTTAATGCATCTTCAAGTGCTTCTTGTTCAGTGTTTCCAACTCCTGGACCAGATATTTGTATTTGTGTTGCTTTTACTCCTTGTAGATCTGCTCCTATGTTTAAGCTGTCAACTAGTTCCCCATCTAAATAAAATTCTATTTGTTCTGAAAGATAATTATCAATTACGTTTAAATTTCTTGTTGCATCTGCATGTCTTTGGGCTGCTACATCGCTAAGATGTATTAAGAATTCGAATCTACATGAATATCCTTCTTGAATTTCTGAGCATTGACTTACTCCTGAGCAAGTTCCATCATTTCTACATACAAATGTTATATCTTGTTCCCCACCACTAAATACGGTATCGTTTTGTATTTTTGCTTCAAATAATCCTTGTGATGCAATTAGGTCTGAAACTTCTTTTTGGGTTGCACCTGCAATTTCTACAATGACATATTTTTCTTCTTGTCCACCTAGGAATGAAGATTGTCCATCTGCTTTTCTTATTTCAATATCAGATAGTCCATATGTATTTAATCTGAATTCTAGAATTTGTATTAATTCATCTCTTTGTTGTTCAGTAATTTGTAATTCTGGTTTTAGGATGACTCTTGTTCCTCCTTGTAGTTCTAATCCCAGTTTAAGATTTGTTCCGGGGGCTTCTTGTACTATTAAACCAATATCTCCTCCTTCTTTGATTACAGTGTATTCATTTTTTTCTGTTATAATTCTTATTGAAGAGTTTTCTTGGAAGTTTAAAGTTTCTTCCTGATACTTTTGAATGTCTGTTATCTTTTCTCCATTTATTTCTAGAATTTTTTCGTAATGTGTCTGACTTGTACTCTCTGAAGGACTTTCTATTCCGGCTAGTTCTGCAGCTGAATCTTCTATAACACTTTTTATAACAACACCTTCAGCATTTAGCTGTGGGTTTATTACCAATATACTTCCCAGTATGAAAAGTATCAAAATTATTATTCTTGGTTTCTTAAGTAGACTCTTTATTTTCATTTTTCTTTACGTACCAAACAAGTAAGCTAGTATTCATAATCCATGTTGAAACAAAATCAATAATTAATGCTATTAATATTATTCCGAACATTTGTTTTAGTGTTGCTGAGTTTGTGAATATAAATGCTATAAGCAGTGCTATGAATGTTGTTGTTGTCATCGTGATTCCTGTTTTGAAAGCAGATTTTATTCTTTCATAGAGGGTTCCAAATTTATTTCTTAGAACTTTTGTTGTTAGCAGTATATCTGTGTCAATTGAATAACCTATAACCATTAGAAATGCTGCAATACCTGCTGAAGAGATTTTAATTCCTAAAAGACTAATTATAGCTAGAGTTGCTACTAGGTCTAAAATTGCTGAAAAAATAACAGCCAAAGAAGGAATTAACTTTCTGAATGTTATGAAAACTACAATTCCCATTAATACTAGGGCGAATGCTAATGCAAACATAAGTTCTCTGAAGAAGGTCTGTCCTAGTGCTGGTCCAACTTCTTCTAGTGAAAATTCATTTGAATTGAAATTATCTAGTAGAAAAGGTCTAATCTCCTCTGCAGTTAAGTCGGATGCTTCGATTAGAATTCCTGTTTTTTCTGAGTTTGTTATGCTAGCTAATTCTCTAATTGAAATATCTGAGTTTGGAAATTGTTCTTGGAATTGTGATTCGATGTCCGAAATATCGATATTTTCTGAGTAGACTGTTGATGTAACTCCACCCTTTAGCGAAATATCTTTGTCTATGAAATATCCATATTTTGCGTTTTGGGATCCTAAAATAAATAGACTAGCTAGTAGAATAATTATTGGTATTAACAGTAATTTTTTGTATTTCTTAGTTAAAATTTGTTCTAAATGCATGAGATTCTTGATTTTTGATAGTATTTAAATAGTTTTGTTTTTGTTCAGTATTTTATGATAGAAGTTTTAAGACTTGGACATAGAATTGCTAGAGACAAGAGGATAAGTACTCACGTTGGTTTGGTTTCTAGGGCTTTTGGAGCTTCTAAATTGTATTATTCGGGTCAGAAAGATGGTTCTTTGGAAGGAAGTATTTTGAAAGTTGTTGAAGATTTTGGTGGAGATTTTGAAGTTGAACATATCAAGGGTGTCAGTTCTTTTATTAAAAAGAAGAAAAAAGAAGGGTTTAGGGTAGCACATTTAACGGTTTATGGTGAAGTTCTTAGTGATGTTGGGTTAAAAGGAGATTTATTGATTATAGTTGGTGGGGAGAAAGTTCCTGCTGAGATTTATGAACTAGCAGATTATAATATTTCTGTTGGTTTGCAGCCACATTCTGAAGTTGCTGCCCTTGGTATTGTTTTGTATAACTTTTTCGGTGAAGGGATTTTGGAGAAGGACTTTAATGGTAAGATGAAAGTTGTTCCGCAGAAGAAAGGAAAGAAGGTTGAACAGAAAGATTAAAATATGATTGTTTTTGTTTTTAATTTATGGATAAAAAGCCAAAATGGATATTGATTTCAATTGGTGCAGTTTTATTGTTAATTATACTTAGTGGTTTAATTTTTTATTTTACACAGATAAATAATGCATTTGTTAATAAACCAGATATTCCAAAACCTGGAATTGATATTGATTATTTGTTAGCTAATCCAGGGGTGCAAGTTATTTTTGGAGAACATATAACGTATGTTACCAATGAATTAGGATCTTATAAATTACATGATAGTGGGGGTGAAAATGCAGTTATTGTGTTTTATATGGCAGATATTGATACTGAATTGGCATTAATTCAAGATTATGCTGATTCTGAAGTTACTGATGAAATTCCCGATAATTATGACATTAGAATTTCTGGAGACCAAATACATGTTGCAGAATTAATTGAAAGTGATAACCTTGGTGAAGAAATGAGCGAGAAAGTTGAAGCTGGTGATGTCCAAGTTGAGATTGTTTCTGATATGGGTACTTTGGCTTTGAAAGGATACTTGGGAATTTATGAGGAACTCTTTTAGAAAGTTTTAAATAACAAATTTCTAAATTATTTAGTTAATGAGAGGTGGTTATTTAGTTTGGATTTTAGTTCTATTTAGTATTGGTCTTGTTACTGCTACAGTTATTGGAATTGATTTAACTTTGGATAAGGAGATTTATGGTGCTGGTCAGGATTTTGGTGGTGCAGTAGTTATTAGTACTGGTGTGAATGATGAGATTTCTGTTCATGAACAAATAAGAACTCAGATAGTTAATTGTGATGATGGTGATAGTCCTGGAATTTATCATGCTTTGTATAATGTTTTAGATGATGCAAATTTGTTTGATGGTCCAGAGTATCAGTATGTTTTGGGAAGTTCAAAATCTTCAGTAGAAGATACAGATTTATATGGTTTTTATTTTGATGGATTTATTCCTGAAGACGGTTTGGAGTTTGATTTAGCTGGTGAAGGTGGTCCCTTTTTTATTGATGTTGGAAGTGATGGTGTGGATGACTGGCAGTATGTCGGTGCTTCAGAGGGTTTTGGGTCTAATTTTTACCCTCCTGGTTTTGAGGAGATTACATTATCTGGGAATCCTGATGAGCGGTTGGCAGAGTATGGATCATGTAATGAGTTTGATTTAGAAGTGAGTCACTTTTTAGATAGTATTGAAATTAGGGTAAATGCATATGCGAAGAGAGAGGAATTTGTTGATGGTGAAAATTTGAGGGCCTGTGTTGGAAATACTGATTATTGTGATGATTTTTGTGTTTTGGATGGTACTGGTTGGGATGGAGTGTCTAGTGATTGGGTTCCATTGACGTGTACTTTGGAAAAAAGTTTATTAGGTTTTTCAGGTGATCAAATATCTGTTGAAGTTTGCGTTAGGACTTTTCCACAGAGCAATAATTTTTTGATTCCAGTATATACGGGTTCTGGTGATGATTATTATTATATTACTTTGAATCAGCAAGTATTTTCAGAGGATTTGCCTGCTCAAGAGGTTACAATAAATAGCGATATTTTGACACATGCAGTTAACAGTTATGCATCTAGTTGTGATGATAATTGTTTAATTCCATTTAGAGTTAATAGTGATTCTACAATTTTGCCTGATGATGAAGATAATCCTGTTTTGAGCCCAAGCGTTAGTTTTGTTATGGATAATTTGAATTTAGTCGATTCAGGGGGAACACAGAGACATAATTTTTACGAAGTTGAAGAGAGTAGTAATACTGTTGTATTGAATGGTTGGGAAATTCCTTTGGATGTTTTTGATTTGACAGTTCCAGATGTTATAACTGATGATTGTTCTTTGGAAGTTCAATTCGGAGGTCAATCAGCTACTGAAAGTTTTGAAATTAGAGAATCTCCTGAAGCAGTTATAAATATTGATTCAGTTTATGTTTTGCAGAATAATAATGTAATCTTTGATGCTGGAGATTCTACACCTGGAGAAGGTGCAACTATTGTTAGTTATTTTTGGGAGTTTGGTGATGGAACAAATTCTAGTTCTGTTAGTCCAACAAAAGCATATCTTCAACAAGGAGAATATGAAGTGGGTTTAACTGTTAAAGATTCAAACAATGTTACAGCTACAGCTGCAATTACAATTTATGTTGTGGATTTTGAGGAACATATTACTGGCAGATTGATTGAAATTAGAAGTGGGTTAGATCAAGCAGGTATTAATTTTGGTGTTTTGAGTAGTAGTGAGCAGAAGGTTTTGGATTTATTAGATGTTGATTTTAGTTTTCTTTCTTCTATTGTTGATGGGTTGGAAACTAATTTTACTAACTTAAGAGATGATGAAAATTTAAATGAGGTGTATAGAAATTCTGAGTATGCAAGTATAGCTGTTGAGTTAGGAAATATAGCTACAAGTACTCCTCAAGAAATGTACTTTAGGAACACAACGTCTGTTATTAATTATAATATAAATCTACCTGGCGATATTGGTCCTTATTCTGGTGTTTCTAGTTTGACATCTCCTCAGAGGAATGCTATTTATGAGTTTAATCAAGATAATGTTAATATTGATTCTGAATTTGAAATGTTCAATGTTGATTTTATAGATGGGGAAGATAATTATGTGCTGGTTCAGAAAGATGTTACTGTTACTTCTGGGAACAACAATGTTTTGGTAGAATATTTAACTAATCATAATTTGGATGAAGTTTATTCTGTTGATGCCAGTGAAGATGTTGGGTTTAGTAATTTGTATTGGCCAGTTCAGGGTTCTTTAGATATTTATTATTTGGTTAAATCAGATGAAGTTGAAGTAATAAAAAGCGTTGTTTTTTCTGATGTTGATTTTGATGATTCTCAAACTTCTGGTGATTATGTTTGTGGTGATGGATTATGTACTAAGATTTTGCACTCGGGAATAGATGAGAGTGATAAAAACAGTGCTTATTATTGTCCTGAAGATTGTGGTGGAAAATTCCCTTGGATTTGGATTATTGTTTTGGGTATTGTTCTGTTGTTTGGTATTATGTATTTTTGGCTCTATAAAGGACCTGGTAATTTACAAAATTTGTCAAATAAAATTACTTTTAAGTTATTTAGAAAGAAATTATTTGTAACTGATAAGGACAAAGTTATTTTGACTAATTATATACATCATGCTATGAGAAGAGGATTTAATAGGATTGAGATTAGAAATGCTTTGGTTAGAAAAGGGTGGAATACTTCTCAGATAGATGATATCTTTAGAAATATTTAAATAGATGGAAATTGGTTTTGTTTTGTAAATGAAAAGGTTATTTTTGATTTTGGTGATTTTTGTATTGTTTTCTGGATTTGTTAGTAGTGATACTGGTGAGGTGGGTGATTGTGTTGTTACTAATGCTGCTAGTTGTCCTTCTGGCCAAAGTACATTTCTTTGGCTTTCTGATGTAACAAATGCTCATGTTTCTAAGATTGAATTCCAAGGTGATTATAGTTATAAGTTGTGTTGTGATACACAATTGGAAGGCACAGATATTGTTCCCCTGGGAGTTTATTCTAATGAAAATTCTCATGTTTCGAATTTTAAGAATATTGGGGCTTTTAGTTTTAATAGTGATTATGAGTGTGGTTTTTATAGCTATAATGGAATTCCTGGAAATACCTTTTGTGTTCTTAGATTACACACTGTAGAAAATTCTCATGTTGAGAGTTGTGATTATGGTAGTGGTTTATATCCTGTAGTATTGGCTTGTTTTGAAGATGGTGATGTACCCCCTGAAGAAGACTTGTTTTGTGCTGATATAGTTGAAGGTGCTAGTTGTGGTGATCCTGGTTGTTCCTTTGATGATATTGAGACCATTTACCCAGCGGCTACCGATTGTGGAGATATGGTTTGTCACGTTTGCTCGCCGCCTCCAGATCCGGCAGAGTATTGTTCTTTAGCAGATGGACACGAATGTGAGAGCAATCAAAATTGTATAGATGATAACGGTCAGGGATATTATTGTACCTCATATCCAGGTTGTACTTGTGATTTGAATTATAATCCTGCTCCGAATGATCCTTGTTCAGGAGAATATATTTATTCTGGAGAATGTTTGTTATGTAATGCAAATAGCCCAATTGCATGTGGTTCTACTGATGGGTATTTTGTGCAGGAGCATTTTTTCTATGAGCTTAATCAAGAAGAAGGCAATGCAGAGGGATTGGACTGCGATGGC
>CAZUEV010000006.1:0-18373 GCA_964619355.1 Candidatus Woesearchaeota archaeon | reverse complement strand
GGTATCACACGAGGCTGGCAGTCTCGAAATCCGGGTTCGATTCCCGGTGGGTCCACTTAAAGAAGAAAAATGACAGACTGTATATTTTGTAAAATAGCAAAAGGAGAAATTCCTTGCAATAAAGTGTACGAAGATGAATCCACACTAGCATTCTTAGACATAGAACCTGTAGCAAAAGGACACACACTAGTTATTCCAAAGAAACATTTTGAAACAATGGATGAAATGGACGAAGAAACAGTACTGGCAACCCAAAAAACAGTACAAAAGATAGCAAAAGCATTACTAAAATTTAACAAAGGATACAACGTAATACAAAATAACAAGCCAGAGGCAGGTCAAGAAATACCACACATTCATTACCATATCATCCCAAGAAACAAAGAAGATGAAATATTCTTCACTTGGCCAAAGATGGAAACTTCAAAAGAAGAATTATTGGAGTTAAAAACCAAGATAAAAAATTTCTTAAAATAAATTCTATCGAGAGCCTTTAGGTCTGGAGGGTTTGTTAATTGGTTTGAATCCCATTTTTGTTAAGACTGCATGTGCACATGAAGCACCCCGCTTACCATATCCCATACCCGAAAGTTCTGCAAATTGTTTATAACTTCCCTTTTTTCTTTTTTTAGAAAATTTATATATCTTAACTAAATTAATCAATTTAGTAAGATCATAACAACTTCTTCGTTCTGAATTTCCTTTACCTAAAAAATATGAAACGGCTTCTTCATCATCAGTTTCTCTGGCTTTTTCTAAAGTATGTTTGAGAACAAGATCAACAAGAGTTTGGTGAGATTCTATTTTTATTCTTCTTCTTTCTTTTTTAGCCTCCCACCATAGATCATCTAATCCATTCTGAGTTATATATTGCTTAACTCTCTGTTTTGTAACTCCTACTTTGTTCCCAATATGTTGTAAACTTTCACCTTCAAGAATCAAATCATCAACTAAGTCTCTATTTTCTGCTATTCTGCCACGAACCCAAGATGTTTTTAAAGATGTTAAATCTACTTCACCCTTAATAGATAAACTACAAAGATAAGTATAACTTATTCCAGCATATTCCGCTATCTCTTTTCTATTTGGAATCCCCTTTTCCAAAGCTTCATTAATTAATCCAATTGTTTTTCCTTTTCTGTCTTTCTTTTCATACATTTTAGTAGCGCACGAGAATTAAACAATTGTTATAAGTCTTTCCAATCAAAACATTTTTAAAACAATTCTCTTGTCAATATTCTATAATTGGCGCTATAGCATAGTGGTTAATGCACTGCTTTCATGTGGCAGGGATCCCCGGTTCGAGTCCGGGTAGCGCCATATCAATCTTCTTTCATCAATTTATGCAAATATTTAGAATGTCTATTTTTCAATTTTCCAGTATACGATTTATCTTTCAAAACCTTTCTGATAATCAAAGAAACTTTTTCACCGCTCAAAATATGAGGAATAATTACATAATCTGCACCTTTCTCATACAATTTTTCAGCTTCATGAACATGTTGTGCAGTAAGCAAAACCCTTACCTTCGGATTTATCTTTTTAACGTAATCCAATAAGAATAGATTATCACTTTCACCAGGCACCGTAGAAATGATTACCTTCACTTTTCTTAACCTCAATTTATCTAAAACTTCAACATTAGTAATGTCTCCATAGATGCAAGACTCTTCTTTATTTATCATATGTTTAATTACATCCGGGTTGTTATCTACAACAATAGTGCTCCTCCTCATTTTTCTCAAAGTTTCATAAAAAATAGAGCCCATTCTATGTCTTCCAATTAGAACAACAGTTTTGGCATGATTCTTACTCATATATTCCATTCTTTTTCTGTGAAGTGGAAGTTTATCAAAGAGGCCTAAAATTGGAGAAAAATTTCTGTAAAGCCCATTCTTAAATTCCAAAGAGTAAGAAGTCAAAACCATAGTCAAGATAGTCAAGAATATAACAATAGTAAATAACTTAGCAGAGATAAGTCCAAAAACAAAAGGAAGAGTTACTAATATTAAAGAGAACTCACTTGTCTGACCTAAACTAATGCCAGTTAAGAAAGCAGTCCTCTTCTCATAACCAAACAAAGTAGTAATTAAAAAGATTATAATCGGTTTTACTAAAATAATAATTAAAAATAAAATTCCCAATATTTTCCAGTTTTGAGAAAATGAGAATTGAACTAACTGCATACCTATTGCTATAAAGAAAATTGTTGAGAAGAAACTCTTCAAAGGATTAACTTTTCCTATAATATCTAGATAGTATGGAAGATTTGATAATGCTATTCCTCCCAAAAATGCACCTATAGCAATTGAAAATTCAAGCATATGTGCCAAAATAGCAAACAAAAATAATACTGTCAATGAAGACAAGAATAAAAGCTCCTTAGTTTTTGCAGCAAAACCAAATAACCAAGGGAAAATAAACCTGCCAGATAAGAATGCAATAACAAACAATAACAATCCTTTTGCAAGGGCTACAGCAACACCACCAAACGCAAAGTGTCCAAAACTTCCAACAAGAGTCATAGCAAGAATTACAATAATATCTTGAACAATCAAAATACCAATAGCAATTTTACCATGTAATGTATCTAACTCATTTTTATCAGAAAGTAGCTTAATTACAATCATAGTGCTACTAAATGCTAAAAATAAACCAACGATTAAAGACTCAAAAGAAGAGAAGCCAAGCCAAGATGCAGTATAAAATCCAATAAAATAAATTGCAGCAACCTGTATTAAACCACCAATACTAGCTACAGGGCCAACATGTTTCAGTTTCTTAAGATTAATTTCCAAACCAACTACAAATAATAAAAATGCAATACCAAACTCAGCAATAGATCTAATCAATTCTTGATCTTTAATTAAACCAAATCCAATCGGACCCAAGATCAAACCAGTGATAATGTATGCAGGAATCAAAGGTTGTTTCAATAGCCTAGCAATGTAACCTATCAATGTTGCAAGGATTATCAAAATTCCAATATCAACAAGGATGTTTTGATTCAATATTGAAAAAACCTGCGAAAAGTCCATAGTCACCTCAATATCATTTTTGATTTATTTGTTATTTAAAGGTTTCTTTGGGATAATTTATTAAACAAGAGCAAATAAACAAAATTATGCAATCATTTAACGAAAAGTGTTATGAAATTCTAAGAAAAGTTCCAAAAGGAAAAGTAACGACTTACAAAGAAATAGCTAAAAAACTAAACTCAAAAGCATACAGGGCAGTGGGAAATGCAATGAACAAAAATCCATATGCGCCAGAAGTTCCTTGTCATAGAGTAATCAAATCAGATGGAGAAGTAGGGGGATTTGAATCCGGAACTAAAAACAAAATAAAAATGCTAAAGAGAGAAAATATAGAAATAAAAAATAATAAGATAAACCTAGACAAATATATTTACAAATTCAATTAATATTTGTAAGGTCGCCATTCAAAATAAAAGGGCACATGGCAAGAAGCTCATCCCTATACCCAATTTCAGGAACTGGATTTAACAAAAAGATTTTCTTATCCAAAATGTGAGCAAAACCCATTTCCAAAAAAGAATTTCCACCAATATATCCTTGAATATTGTGTCTAAGTTCATTTACTACAAGAACAGCATCACAATTTCTTATTTTATTATAATATTTCTTAATTAAGTCATGCTCTACCTTATTTCTAGCAGATTCGGTATGCATATGGTCAACAGTCTGCAATTCAGCATATTCTCTAGTAAATTCTGGAATAATTACTTCATGTCCTAAAGAAGCAAGTACGCCTTCGACTTCAACCATCTTTTTTGAAGAAGTCATGCTCCCACAAATCACAATTTTCATATCATGCCACCAAAATCAAAAAATAAAAAGAAAATTTACTTCTTTTTCAAAGTAATTTCAATAGTAGAGACTCTAACTTGCCTTCCTTCCTTATTCTGGAATTCTTCACTACCAATTTCAATATTACCCAATTCACAAGTATTCTCTAAAAATCTTCTTGTAGCTACTTCTGCAACATCTACTGCTCTAGAAATAAACTTTCCTCTTGCTTTAACCACAATCTCCTTAGAATTTTGAGTTGTAAATTGCATAACTACACCAGTGACATAGTTCATAAAAGGTTTACCACCAATAAAAACCACATTGTCATCACTATTTCTCTTTTGCACTTCTCGTCTTGCATCTGGTTGCTGAGTTGTTGTATCTTCCGCCATATTCATTACCTCCATTGATAGATGATTATGATTTCTGTTGTTTTGCAAGTCTAGTCATGTATCCAGCTATAATATTTCTAAGCTTTTTGGACCTAACATCGACCATTTCTTCTACAACTTTCTTATTCTCTGCAAAATTATCCTTAAATTTATCAGGATGATCCCTAAATAACTTAAGAGTAACCCTCTTGATCATAGTAGTCTTGATTCTTCCCATCCAATAGGCTTGCGGGAAACTATTTATAAAAGTTACTTTTTAGAACGTTTATACCTAAAAATCGCATAACTAACTGGATTTTTGAACTTTCTCATGATATTTTCAGGGTCGGGAATTTGCAAATCGTTATAATATCCATCATTATCATAGTTTGGGGGCAGAATGTTCTCTTTTTGTCTTTTATGCCAATTTAACTGAGACAACAAATAACCTTCTCTCAAAGGTTCTGGATTTTTGGAATTCCAAGTTCTAACTAATTCTTCAATATCCTCAAAAGACCAGCCAACGCATTTCAAGAAGTTAAGTAAGATAAACAAAAAACGCTTTTTTCCATCCTCAAGTCCCATTAAACCTTTCTTTATACTCTCTGGAAACATTTCTTCAGGAACTTTATCTTTGAACTCTTCATAATTTTTTGGGCCCTTTATAACCCCCAAATAGTCTTCCCTTGAATCTTTTATTCTTTTTTTCTTTGTGTGCCAATCAAAAGCCTGCATCATTAATTGGGATGCATCTCTTTCTACAATACCTCCCCTATTTTCCAAAAAACCAACATCAAATTTTACAGTATCAGGATTGGCAAAACTCTTATCAAAATCCAAGATCTTATCTGGATTTATAGGCAAACTTACCAAACCACTTTTTTCATGCAAGGAGTATGGAGCTCTATACATATGTCTACTTGATATTAAAATAGTATCAATTTTCAAAACATCTTCAGTTCTTTCTTCAAATTTTTCGAGAAGTGGTTTCTTTACCATGCTAATTAAGTATTCAGTTATAATTTTTGGTCCTTCTGGAAACTGATCTTTTATGAAGACACCATTAACTTCAACCGGAAAAGACTCAAAAGGAACAACAATGTGAAACCCCTTGTTTCCAGAATATTTAACAAAAATACTTTTTACATCATGAAATTTTAAAGCCTCAATTAAATAATACCCAATTATTTTTGAGTCCTCCAAATCAGGACTATCAATATCAAGAACAAGATCCCACCCAGATCTAAAAGAATCCAACTTTTTTTTAGGCATACCTGGCTCTAAAGACATGGGGTCCTTCCACATCTCTTCAGAAATATGAAATGAGGTTCCACCATCTCTGGCAAAATCTAAAACGTCTCCAGAATATTGAATTATATTTGGTCTTTTAGCAAACCCCCTATCGCCTAATTGCACAGCTATTTCTTTATCTTTACAATTACCATATATCCCATTCTGAACATCAGAACGAGAATAGTAGCTCAAAAAGTTTGATTGCATAAAATCAGTGAATCATAACAATCTTAAATAGATTACTAAGAATTAAATTGAGATTCTATCTTTTTCATTTCGGAGCTCATTTCAAAAGAAATCCTCTTAAGCTCTGTAATTTGTCTTCCTATTATATCAGTAGCTACTCCAAAATCCTTTTTTACAAGAACCCCACTACCAACATTCATCAATACTTCTTTAGGCTGCTTCAACTCAGATTCTAGAAAAACACCGCTTCCAAAAGGAATAAATGATTTTCTATCTTTTACATCTTTAAGACTAAGTAAGCCTTCTTTAAGTTCCTCAAGCTCAACAATCTGTTGGGCAATTGAATCAATCTGATTCTTAAGATTATTCAAATTTTGGCCAACGAGTTGCATCTCAAGAGCCTTTAATTGTTCAGGGTCTAATTCCATTATTTTTTCTTCTCTTTTGTTTCAGTTTTTTTCTTTTTTGGACTTTTCTTTACTTTTTTAATCTCAACAACTTTCATTTTAGAACTAATCATTGCTTTATGAACATCAATTGTAGATGCGCCTTTCTTTATTTTTAAAATATCTTTCAATGGCTCAAGATGTTTAACATTACATTTCTTTCTTCTAACATTACCATCTATAAGAACATAATGATCATCAACAACATCAACAACTACTGCAGTCTGTCCAGCATCTCTTCCTGCAATTTTAACACAAACTCTTCCAACGTCAAACATTTTACACAACCTGCTCCTTTATTTTCTTTCTGCTACAAGCAGAACACAAAACACCACCATATGGTCTTGAAGGTCTTTTTTTGGTCCTGGGTAAATTCTTAAATTTGGATTGTATCAACTTGGGAATTCCTTGCAACGGTTTTCCACAATTTCCACATTTAGGAATGTTTATCTTCCTTTTTCTATAGTGGATTTTATTATCTCCACCAGGGGTTTTTACAAAAACCCTCCTTAATGTCCTAGATTTGTGTTTTCCTGCTGGCATTTTAATGTACCTTCAAAAGCTTTCTTATGAATATGCTAAATATTATGGAAAATATGATATATATCCATAACCAACTTGAAAACCAGAGGAATTCAATCGGTAATTCAGCATATGTTTCCCTTAACCACCCGAAGATGATTATGAGTGGAATAAAGGTGATTATCATTGGTTTAAAAGAGTTTTTCATTTGAACCATGGACTTATCCATGGACCTTTTTTGGAGTTCCATGACTTTTGTAGGGTCATCTTTAAACTCTTTCATTTGTTTTCTAATGTCTTTCATCTCTTCTTTAACTGACTTCATTAACTTCTGATCTGTCATAAATTTGTAGGATAATGTAATTAAAAACGTCAAAACAAATGAAACAAATATTAATCCCCAGAGAGGGTCAGCATTTATAGCCCATCCAAAAATACCATTAAAAAAACTATCGAGTACCATCAGTTAATTTTCAGCAATATACTTTTTAAGGCTTACTCTCCTCCCATCATTTTTCTCAAAGCAGGATTCATATCCATCATATGCTGTTGAGCAATATCTTCATACAATTTGTAAATAATCATAACTGCTAACAAGATACCAGTTCCTCTAGACAAAGCACCAGTTACATCAGCAGTCGCTGCCAAAATACCAACTGCTGCACCACCCATGACTGTCAAAGGAGTAATATATCTTTTTAGCACACTTTCTAGGACTCTTGGGTCTCTTCTAAATCCTGGCATCTGTAAACCTGAAGATAATATTTGTTTAGCCTGTGACTTTGCATCCATTCCGGAAGTTTGTACCCAGAATATCGAAAATATAACTGCACCAATTACCATAAACAACATATAAGACATTGCTTGCAATACAGGAGTTAAACTCCAAGCTCCAGCCCTAATCCCATTTAAAACATACTCAACTAAATTAGGAGAATATGTCCAATAAACTAAACCAGAAACTGGAATTTGTCCAGAAAACTGTCCAAAGATATGTTGAGAGATCCAAGCCATAATTCCTGCATCACCAACTCTATTTTGGAATAATCTTGCCCACAATTGAACATTTGCCAACAATGCAGCAACCAAAATAACTGGAATATTGGACGTGTAAATAAATCTTAAAGGCCATCTCATTCCGTGACCCCTTATCCTACCAAAAGATAAAGGAATCTCAACTTTCATTGCTTGGGCATATACAGACATAACAAAAACAATTATAGTAAATAATATTGCAAAGAAAGGTACTGCAGCACCCCACATATCAGCATTCATAAGGGATCTAAAGAAAACCCAAACAGCACCAACAGGTGGCAAACCAGAACCAAAAGCAAATTGTCCGGCAGTGCTTAATGGAGAAAATGCCCTTATAAAAATTTGCTGAGATACACCTGCTGCAATAAACAAACTAACACCTGATCCAAAACCCCATTTAGACACAACTTCATCCATAAATAAAATCAGGAAACCACCCAATACTAATTGGAAAGCCAAAATAAATTGCATTGTTTTAAAAATTCCAGGTGCCAAAGTAGCTAATGGAGCTAGACCGCCCATAAATACATAAATAAATGCTTCAAAGATTATGAAAAAGATTGCAAGTAATTTCTGTAAACCTTGAAAATATTTTTTACCTTCTGCAGTTGTTAAATCGATATTCAATATACCAGATCCTGTCAAAAGTTGCAAAACAATAGATGCAGTTACAATTGGGCCAATACCCAAAGACATAATGGAACCAAAACTTGCTCCAAGAATAATAGATAATTGTTCAAATTGAGCTAATGAATTTTGACCTAACCCAAATAAAGGAATCATAGATAATATAAAAAATGCAAATAAAATTATCCCTGTCCACTTCAATTTTTCTTTGAAAGATAATCTTTGTGTTGGACCTCTTACCTCAGGTAAGTTAGCCATCAATTTTCTTAGGAACATATTTCCGTTTCTCCGCCTGCTTCCTTTATCTTTTCGATAGCAGTCTTTGAAAATGATTTACACTTAATTTTAACTTTTTTTGTTATTTTTCCAGTTCCTAATACTTTATCATACTTAGAAGCATCAAATATATAAAACTCCCCAACTTTTTTATCCAAATTATCGTTAATGTGTGACAAATTTAAAATAAAATTTTTCTTACCAACTCTTCTCTGATTCCTAAAACCTTTCTTACCAAAATAACTAGAACCATATAACTTCAATATAGTTGGTTTTTTCTGATCAGCCCTTTTTCCAGTTCCAGCATTACCTCTACCACCACGATTACCAGCGCCCCTATGTTTTTTCATAGAACCCCAACCGTGAGTAGTTTTTGCTCGCATCCTCGTATTTTTTTTCCTTTTACTTGCAGGCATTTTATAGCATCCTCTGTATTAAATCGTTTATTTTTTCTTTCCTGTAACCTAATGCACCACCCAATGAGAATGGTTTCTTAGTTCCTTCTGGAGCATAACCTTTTGTTGGAGGATTTAATCTAAAGAATGGTTTCAAACCAGGAATGTCTTTAATTTTCATCTTACCATCAATTAATTCAGAAGAAATTTCATCAAAACCTTTCTTAACTTTTTCTTTTAGATAAGCCTCTTCAACACTTGAATTGCCTGGTAGTCTACCTCTCTTTTTAATTAAATCTGAGAGAGTATCTTTGTCTATTTCACCCCAAGTAGAATGATCCTTTATTACTTTCATCATACCTCTTATATCACTTGAAAACTCTACAACTACACAAGTATTTTTTTTATGAAGATTAAGTAGTTTGAAAGTGTTATTTACCTTTCTAACTAACCCTTGTTGTCCAGCAATCCTGATTATAGCTATCTTAGTCATTCTTTCCTTCTGTCAAACCAGAAATTTTATGATACTCTGATTTAACTTTCATAGAATTTAATTTTTTGAACGCATCAACACAAGCCATTACCAAATTTAATTGTGTTTTAGTTTGACCCTTTGTTTTGGAATAAATATCTTTTATACCTGCGAATTTCAATATTTTTTGTATTTCTTTATGTGCTGTCAAACGTGTACCCTTTGGTGCAGGAATAAGACTAATTTCAACACTTCCACACTTTCCAGATATACTCAATGGGATTGAATGATTTTCCCCACAAGCACAAGACCAAGATCCACAACCTCTTCTAATTTTCATAATATTTAATTTTGCATTTCTAACTGCTTTTTCTCTAGCCGGAACAGTTTCCTTTGCTTTTCCCCTACCTAATCCAATATATCCATCTTTATTTCCAATAATAGCAATTGTAGAAAACTTTGGTTTGTTACCTTCACTAGTTTTCTTTTGAGTTTGTTTCCAAATACTTCTTTTTCCACCACCAAACTTACCTTTGGACTGTCCTGCAGTAACCAACTCATATTCTAATTCTGGCAAAAGAATATCAACAATTTCTGATTCAAGTATCTTTAAACCATTATCAAGAACTTCATCAATATTTTTTATCTCTCCAGACTTTACTTTTCTACCTAACTCTGTTTTAGGAATCCATTTTGAAATAGTTTCTTCCTTTCTAGTTCTTTCTGCTTCTTTCCTATCGATAGCATTCATTCTTCCCTTGTTTCTATTCCTTCTTTCCATTTGAACTCAATAATTTACTTTTTGCCTCCTCAAAACTCTTCAACAAATCTTCTTGATTTAAACCATTTTTTAAATATTTTGGAAATTGTTTTTTATATTTTTCTAAATCAGATTTCTTCAATTCGGCAGAGTATTTTGAGACAACAGTCCCATTAATAACATCTTCCTTAGGGAAAATCTCAGCAGAGTGCGGAACATTTATCCCAGAATCAACAATTCCTTTAATTGCTGCAGGTAATCTAGTGCCCTTTGTTATCGAATGTAATCCAACGTCAATAACTCCTTCCTTTATTTTTCCTTCCGAAACATGACCAAAAAGCAATCCTGTCAAATATGCTGCAGATATCCCACTAGTTGAACCTTTCCAACCATATTTATTAAGTCTAGTAGAATCAACAGTAAACAGAATTTTATCTCCATCCTCTTTAAATTCAACTGCTTGAATAATAATTTTTTTATTGTAAGGCCTTAATACTATCCTTAACTTATTAGAAGAAATATACTTAATTCTCTTCCTATAGTCAGTTCTCTTTTCTCTCTTCCTTCTAAACTTAACTGTGTATGTTTTATTTTTTGACATTTTCGAATAACCTATTATCTGTTAAGTGAGTTTTTATATGACCTTTACTTCTAAAGTAACCACCCTTTATTCTACGATAAACCAACCTATAAGTTGGAAGTGAAATTAACTTCTTATCTCTAAGTTCCTTTGCAAATGATCTTTGAATTCTAATCTTATTTATCCATGCTCTTTTGCCACTCAATCTGGCAGTCTTCTTTCCTTTTCTAGATCCTAAACCTGTTTTTCTTCCCTTTCTCTTCTGCTTAAGTAACTTTCTTGCCCTAACTCTTGAAACCGAACGTTTTGGATTTTTGGTAACAGCTTTTAAAATTCCTAAAGACCTCATATCTGCTCTAGTTATAGCTTCTTTTATCTCGGAAAGTTTATCATTATCGAAAACTATCCTTTTTTTACCAACGCCAAATACTTTAGCAGCCAATTTTTTTTGCTTGTCTAACTTCATTGTTTAGTTCCAGGAACACTCCTTGCAAGATGTCCACTTTTTGCTTTTGTTGTGTCTTTTTTAACATCAATACCTTTATGTGATGTTTTTTTGTCCTGTTTTGCACTCATAACTTCTTTTTTAACATCATCTTGTTTTTTTTCTTCATCCTGTTTATCTTTCTTATCTTCTTTCTTCTTTGTAGCTTTATCTTCTTCTTTCTTCCTCTTTGTCTTTCTACCTTTTGAAGTATCTTTTCTCTTAGCCAAATTTGTTTTTACATCTTCTAAAAATGATTTTAGGTCTTTAATATTTGAAACAGATATATCATCTGCAAGACACTTCTCCAAAATTTTAATTTTATTCTTCAAACCAACATTTGAAGCAATAATTGCTTGATGAGATTCCTTATTCAAATCCTTAAAATCATTAATATTTCTTAAATAATAAAGAGATAATCCTGAACGTTGAAGGCCTCTTACTAATACTGGAGATTTATATCCTACTGAAGGATTTTTCTGGTGTCCCTTCTTATTCAACCTACGTTTATTGTGCAAACCCCTTGGTTTTCTCCACTTGGTTCTTGTTTTACCTTTTAGAGTATTAGAATCCTTTCTAATAAATTTGGGCTTCCTTGCCTTCTCAATTTTCCTAAGCTCTAACAATTCTTTCATTCATTAGGTTCCTCTGCCTTACTTGTTATATAAATTCCATCTTGGAACCGCCTTCTGTCTCTATTTGTAATTCTAGTTGACTTTTCCAAATTTCCTGCACTCTGGCCAACAGCTTCTATACTTGATCCGGAAAGAGTAATTATATCTTTATCAATCTGAACTTTAACACCGTCCAATATTTTTGCGATTCTTGGAACTCTCTCACCCAAGAAATTCTTAATTACAATCTTACTTCCTTCATGATTAACAGTCATAGGAAAATGACCTGAACAAATCTTTAGCATATAAGTAAAATCACCTTTAGCACCAATTAGCATGTTTTTAATGTGTGCCTTCAATGTTTTCAAAACAGTTTTTTCTTTCTTAGAAGCATTTGCATATTCTAATAATATGCTTGAATCTTCCTTCTTAACAATTAAACCAGGATAGTAATATTTTCTTTCTAAACTACCATTAGGACCACTAACTCTCAAGATCAAAGGTTCCATTACAACTTCAACTCCTTCAGGAATCTTAATTTTTTCTTTCAAGTTTATTTTTGCCATTTTAATAACAGTAAGATATTAACTTGCCTCCCAAACTTTTTTCAGCAGCTTCACTGTGGATCATCAATCCTTTTGGTGTTGATACAATAATTATTCCGAAACCATGGGCAGGAAGATATCGTTTCTCAAATTTTTCATATTCTTTCTTTTTAACAGAAAATCTAGGTTTTATAACTCCACATTTATTTATATTTCCACTAAGAGTTAATTCCAAAAACTTACCCTTTGTAGTTTCAACAGATTTGAAATCACTTAAATATTTATTATTTTTGAGTATAGTAAGAACTGACTCAATCAGTACAGACGAATTCTTGATTTTACAAGACTTCATACTTTTTTTCTCACAATTCAAAATGTGAGACATCGCATTTGCTAATGGATCGTTTAGTGACATTTTTTTAACCTCAACTATATTTTTTGAAACCAATGCTCTTGGCTATCTCTCTGAAACACTGTCTACATAATCCTATGTCGTATTTCTGAATGTGGGCACCATTTCTCCCACACCTTTTACATTTTCTCAAAGCCTTTCCACAACTTCTCTTTTTTGGCTTATTATGTTTGATAAACTTGGTCAACTTTGCAGGTTTAGCCTTAAGTTGTTTGAATGCTTTTCTATGGTCGCTTGTAGTCATTTTATTCTTCCACCTCTATATTAACATTAAATTTGGTTTTTACATACTCCATTGCGTCCTCTCTTGTAATCAAATGATTTTTTCCTATTTTAGATTTAATGTATTTTCTTTTCTTAATTCTATATCCTGGACGTTCTAGAGTTATAGCAACCTCTAAACCAACAATACCGATTTCTGGATCATACTGAATTTCGGGAATCTCAATGTATTCTGGAATTCCAAATGAAAAATTACCATCTCTACCAAACGATGTTGGCTTTATTCTATTTTCAACAGCCACAAACAATCTCTTTAACAATTCTTCAGCATCTTTTCCCCTAATAGTAACCTTAGTACCAATCTCCAATCCAGGTCTAACTCCCCACTTTGGTATTCTCTTATTGGATACATTACTAATTGGCTTTCTGGATGAAATCGTATGCAAAAGCTTTATGGCTTTCTTCAAATTTTCTCCAGACTCTCCAACTCCTTTGTTAAGAGTTATTTTCTCTATCCTAATTTCTTTCATCTTATTCATTTGGAAGTGTAATTAGAGGTTTATCTTTACCAATCACAAAAGCAAAGGTCCCCAACGTTTCAAAATCGGATTTACCGTCATTGAAAATAATTTTTTTAGGTTGAAGGTTTTCAAAATTTCCAATTTTCTTCAACACACCAACTTTACCAATCTGTTTTCCACCAGTAATGTAAACAAAAGCACCTTCTTTAAATTCAACTTTTTCTTTAAGTTTACCTTCACTAAATACAAGCGTATCATTGGTCTTAAACTCTTTTTTATCAGAAAGAAGATTTGTACCATCAAACAAATTTATTTGTAGTTTATTTCCTTTTAATGAAGTTTTACCAATAATTTTTTTAGGTTTTAATTTAGCTTCTTCTTTAGAAACTTCAACATATGACAGTTTCCCCTTTGTATTAAACAAAATTCTATAATTATTGTCTTTAACAGTAATAATATCCATAAGACCGACAGGGAATCTTATATTTCTTCTTACTTTGCCATCAATTTTCACTAATTTCTTTGAAAGAATAAACTTAACTTCCCTAGAATTTTTACATATTTTCAAAAATTCCTTCAAAAAAGTTCCAAGAGAGACACAACTATCTAAACTGTGCGTTCCCTGATTTGGTTTTGCAACCCATGAGTGAGCTTTTCTATGGATTGGCCATGTTTTTGGAGCTGTTAATCTTTTAATGTGGTTTCTTACCATTTTGTTTCCTCTCTAAACTTGCTTTTCTCTTCTTATCTTCTAGTTTTATTTCAGTTATCATCAAATTTGATGGATGAATCGGATAAAGTGATCTTGTACTATCTTTTTTCAAAATACCAATGTTTTCAACGTAAACTCTAGATTTTACTCTGTTCACAGCAGACACTACACCGATTTTGCCCTTGAACTGCCCTCTCAAAATTTTAACTTTATCTCCTTTTCTAACTGGAGCATTTTTCTTGTTGTGTTTTTTCTTCAACTCACTTGAAAGAGTAGAAGTCATAAACTTTATCCTAACATGTGCTGGAGCATTGAAAACAAATTTACGTTGCTTTCTAGGTTGTTTACTTCTATTCCATGAGGTTGAAAAACTTGATTTCATTTTAAACTATAATTTTTGATAACTTGCCGACTGCAGGCCATCTTTCAGTTGCCTCCTTTGCTATTGGTCCTTTAAATGATGTTCCTTTTGGATTCCCTTTTTCATCCTTGCAAAGTATAACTGCATTATTACTGAATTTTATTCTTGTTCCATCCAATCTCCTATACTCTTTAGATTGTCTTACAACAATTGCAGGAACAACCTGTTTTCTAATACTCTTATCACCTTTGATTATAGAAACCATAACAAGATCACTAACACCTGCAGAAGGAAATCTACCTTTAACAGTTTTAGATCCTTTAATGGAAATTAAGTATGCAATTTTACCACCTGAATTATCACAGACTTCCATCTTGGAACCCCTTACAATACATCTTGGTATTCTTGCTTTTATGGCTTTCATTTTATTTTTTCAACAATAACAAACTTTTTAGTTTTGCTAATTGGCCTACATTCAACAACCTTTACAGTATCACCAACGTTGCAGTCTAAACAAACTGGATTATGAACACTAAACTTTGATGTCCTGTGCTCAAATCTCTCATATTTTCTAACTGGTTTAATCCTTGTAAGTTCTATCCTTGCAGATTTGTGTGCATCTTTAGAGACTACTTTTCCAATGAAAATTCTACCTCTAATTTTTATACCACTATCTGCCAATTCTTTACTTAATTCATCAGTTTTCTCACTAGACAAATTCACTTCAATTCCAATTCCTTTATTTTTTTTCATTTTATCCTGTCTTTTAGATGTCCAACCATTGATTTCCCATCAATAATTTTCCCATCAATTTTTATTATTACTTGGCTTTTGATAATTTTTCTAGTCATACCGTTTTCGATAACAATCATGTTTTTTGTCTCGTCAATCACATTCCCTTTCAAACCTACCAAATCCTTATTTTTAGACTCTACCACCTCTATACACGAACCAATTAACCCACCCTTCCACTTCATTTTAATCTATTGTGTCAGGATTAAATCCGAGTTTGATAAGTTCTTCCTTGACCTTCGAAATGTGATTTCCTTGCAACTCAATTATTCCATCCTTGTAAGTTCCCCCACAAGCAAATTTATGTTTGAGTTGTTTAGCCAAATCCTTTATATTAATACTGTTTGGATCAAGACCAACAATAACAGTTACTAATTTTCCGTAACGTTTTTTGTCTTTCTTAACAGTTATTCTTTGTTCTTCTTTGGATATGGTTTCACACACACAAAGGTCCGTTGGTAGGCCGCACTTCGGGCATACGTCGCTCATGCCTTTTCAATACCTCCTTTTAATTTTTTCAATGTGTTTATTCTTGCAATAGTTCTTCTTATCTCCTTTATTTTTCCAGGATTTTCGGGAACAGTTCCTATTGCAACTTGAGCATTAATCTTTATTAGCTCCTTCTTTAACTCAACAAGCTTTCCGTCCAAAGACTTCTCATCCATTTGAACTAATTCATTCTTTCTTATTATTGACATCCTTTTCTTCCTTAATTTTTTTTAGTTCCGAAGCAGTTGGAATTTTCTCTTCTTTTTTAGGTTCAGCTTTTTTAACTTCTTTCTTTTCTAATTTAGCTTCTTCCTTTTTTTCTGTTTTTGGTTCCTCTTTTTTAGATTCTCCCTTCTTTTCCACGTTTGGCTGCTCTTTCTTATCTTCGGAAGTTTCCTCTTTAACTTCTTCAGCTTCTTTCTCTTCAACAACAACTTCCTTCAAATTAATTGTATCCGGAAGTTTAACATCTGGAGTAAGTATAGATACTTTGACACCTACTGCACCAGATTTTAAATGTGCAATGGAATAACCTCTTGAAACAAAATTCTCAGAAATATCTCCAGATTTCTTAAGATGTCCTGCTGAAAATCTCCAACACTTAGATCTTGTACTTGGAATACCTCTTCCAGTAATAACTATCTCTGCACCTTGAGCACCAGCAGACATAATGGATTCTAACATTTTATAACCAGTAAACTTGAAACGTCTTGGACCAAATCTTTCAAATGAACTTACTATTTCCTTGGAAACAGACTTTGGGTTTAAGAACGGCCTATCCACTTCACTAACTTCAACTTGTGGATTTTCTAAACCAAATTTGTTTTTCAAAACTTCTGTTAGTTCTTTGATACCCTTGCCCTTACTACCAACAACCAAACCAGGTTTTGAAGAATAAACAATAACTTTCTCTCCAAGCGGAGTTCTTTGTATTTCGGTATGACTATAGCCAGACTTTCCAACTACATCAGCCATATATTCCTTAATATGAAATTCCTTCAAGCTTTTCTTAATTATATCTCTTTCAATCATTTTTCAATTTCCACCGCCTTTATTTCTAAATGCGTTCTTTTCATTTTTCTTCTTCTCAATCTTCCATAATGCCACTGACCAGGACCTTTATTCGCAATAACTTCTGAAAGTTTTAAATTATCAACATCCAATCCCTTGTTTTCTGCATTTGCTTCTAATGAATTCAAAAGCATAAGGAAATGCTTGGCAGATTTTTCAGGATATCTTCCTGCTGCAATCTTTCCAGGTTTATGGCCAACATCTCGGTTGTATCTCTTAAACGGAACTGCACTTTTTTTATCAATAACATTTTGTAAAAATAATTTTGATTTATTCAATTGCCTCCCCATGAGATATTTTGCAATTTCGACAGACTGTTTAGTAGATATTGGAAGATTTTTAACGCTAACACTAGCAAAATGTGCTTTCTCAGGATTAACCTTTGGAATTTCTTTCTTTCCAAGTTTTGGTTGTTTCTCCTTAGCTTCTTCCTTTTTTGTTTTATCTTCCGTCATCTTTATTTAACCGATTGAGATGAACTAGATCTTGTTGCACCAATACCCGGAGCACTATGCTTTAATCTAGTTCTTGTATCAACAAACTCTCCTAAACGATGTCCAAGCATTTCAAAAACAATAGAAACTGGCATGAACACCTTTCCATTATGAATATAAATTGTTAATCCAACCATTTCAGGAAGAATAACCATTTCTCTGCAATGTGTCTTTATATTTTTCTTATATTTTCCAGCATTTACTGCATTTATTTTTTTCAACAATATTTTTTGAGCATCAGTAAATCCTCTCAACATAGTTCTCTTATGTCTAGAAGGAACTAATTTAGCAAAGTCTTGCACATTCATCTTATCTAAATCTTCCTTAGTTTTACCTTTGTAAGTTAATTCTTTTGCCATTTTACTTCTTACCTGTCCTCTTTGGAGAAATTGAACCTACCTTCCTTCCAGGAGGAGCATGTCTTGAAACAGTCTTTGCCTTACCAATATGCCTACCCCTACCAGATCCGAATGGATGATCTACAGCGTTCATTGCTACACCAGATGTTTGTGGATAAAGTTTGTTTTTTGCTTTCATTATAAAGTGTCTTTTTCCTGCCTTTAAAATTGGTTTGTCTTTTCTACCGCCACCAGCAACAACCCCAATTGTAGCCCTACAATCAATATCAAATTGTTTTATCTTCTTTGAAGACATTTTAACTGAAACCTTTGTTCCAGTCTTAGCAACAACGGTTGAAAATGACCCGGCGGCCCTAGTATGTTTTCCACCGTCACCAACTTTTGATTCTATATTATGTATAATTGTGCCTATTTTTGTATTTCTCAATGGAGTTGTATTTCCAACTTCTACTTTTGAAAGTTTACCAGATTGAATTTTTTTACCAGTGTAAATTCCTTGTATGGCCAACATTAAACCTCTAT
>CAZUEV010000005.1:0-18834 GCA_964619355.1 Candidatus Woesearchaeota archaeon | reverse complement strand
TCCCCACTGATAAACAAACAACCAATTAGCTCCATTTTGTTCTCCTTCCCTAAGCTTATCTATGCTATCTGGTAAACCATACCCTTGTCGATTAGCATGCCACAAAACACCATGACTTTGATGCGTTGAATGAAACATTTTATCAGTAACTTCTGAATTCTCTCTCACATAATCTCCTGCAACATCCAAACCAAAGAACTGTGTATTAAACTGTTTATCCTTTGCTTCCATTGAAGGAGACCATAACAAGAAAAACAAAAGTAAAATTAATAATATTCTCAAATGTTTAACTTTAATTTTCTTATTAGACAAGGCTGCAACAAACTTAGCAACTACATTAGAAACCATCAAAACTGCAAACCCAACTAAAATAGCAAACAAAGGTAACAAAGGATAATGATGATAACTATGTCCTTCAAGCTTACCTGCCATAAAAATTAACCAAATTATAATTCCAACAAGATATCCCAAGATAAACTTGTTAAACAATCTTCCTTTCTTATAAAAAACAAAGAATAAAACTAATCCTACAATTGCAAACAAAAATCCTATCCAAGTATAATTATCTGGAATGAACACTTTAAATATTTCCCAAATTTGTGGGAACGAAGAAAAATCAAATATTCTTGAAGCAACCGCCCCACTCTGTCCTAACTTTTTAGCCATATAAATATCAGAATAAAAGAACCATAAAGGAATAGATAACAAAGCCAAAGCAGAAATAAGGTAAGATTTAGATTTTTCTTTAACTTTTTTTAACCTCTTATACGGAAACATAAATAACATTGGAAATACAACCAAAAAGAAGCTGTACTTAGTAAGAATACATAGAGCTAACGAAACTGCTGTCAAAATCATGAGCTTACTTTTATCCGTTTTTATCCATTTAGTGTAAAAATAGAATGTTGCCAACATAAAAAACAACGCAGGATTGATTAATTGCACATTTCTCCCAAAAAATACACTTAAAGGAGTTATGGCCAAAGCAAACGCAGATGCAAAAGATAAATATTCATTCTTTGTGAGCTCCTTCATAAACAAATACAAAAACAGAACAGCACCAACACTAAACAAAATAGTTACAAATCTTGCCAATAATAAACTAGATCCGAATATGTTGAATAAAAATCCCAAAATTATCGAAAGGGTAGGCAACGAATCAGAATGTACTCCGTTCGGATCACCACCCAAAGTTAAAAAATCAACAAAAGGCATAAAAAATCCATATTGGAAAAATCCCTCTTCAGCAAAATTCCTTGATTCAGTTAAATAATGAGTTTCCTTCCAATCATGATAACCTACAACTGGATAGTCTACATGATAGAATCTTAGGTAAAATGTCAAGATCAAAATAGCTATAAGAAGCAAAATCTTCCAATGTTTAAGTATAAATGGAAATATCTCTTTTTCAGATTTAAGTTCCAGCTCACCAGCCATGAAAAGCAGAAACAAGAATAGTATTTAAACATTATCAAAAATCCTTCATAAACTATTTAAAACAAATTTCTTTTCCAGCAGCAATGAATATCTCGATAGTTGTCCCGGCTCTTAACGAAGAAAAAAACATAGGAAGAGTCATAGACAACCTAAAACAAGAAGGATACAAAAACATAATAGTGGTTGACGACGGTTCTAAAGACAGAACTTTCCAAATAGCAAAAGAAAAACAAATCCACGCTCTAAGACATGTAGTAAACAGAGGTCAAGGAGCAGCCCTACAAACAGGAATGAGTTACGCACTTCTAAACGGAGCAGAAATAATAGTTCACTTCGATTCAGATGGGCAACACAAAGCAGAAGAAATAGAAAGGATGATTCTCCCAATAATAAGAAACGAGGCAGAAGTAACTTTAGGATCAAGATTCCTAAGCAAACAAAAAATACCATTAAAAAGAAAAATCATGTTAAAGGGAGCAATACTAATAATACAAATCTTCTACGGAATAAAGCTCTCAGACGCACACAACGGATTCAGAGCATTCTCAAGAGATGCAGCCAAAAAAGTAAGAATAACTATGGATAAGATGGAACACGCCTCAGAAATAGTGGAAGAAATAAAGAAAAAGAAGATAAAGTACAAAGAAATCCCTGTAAATATAATTTACACAAAAGATACGTTAAAACAAGGAAGAAAAGGACAGGGACAATTAGACTCATTAAAAATAGTATCAAAAATGTTCATGAAAAAAATGGGAGTATAAAATGTTAACAATAATACAAGTAATATTCATAATCTTTAGTATTTTCGCATTCAGTAGAGTATTCATCAATATAAGAGACAAAAATCTAAAAGGTAGAGAAGCATTCTTTTGGCTAGTCTTCTGGGGGATAGCAATATTAGTTCTAATCTATCCTGGAATAACAACTTTCGCATCAAAGTTAATAGGAATAGACAGGGGAGCAGATTTAATCCTTTACTCATCACTAATACTCCTAGCATATATGATCTTCAGATTATACGCAAAACAAACTAGAATGGATAGAAACATAACAAAAATAGTTAGGACAATTGCAATTAGAAAATGAGAATAGTTTACATAACAGAATATTTTCCATATCATGGAGAAGGAGACATAACAGGAGGAGCAGAATCTAGATGCTTCAATATAGCAAAAAACCTATCAGAAAAACATGAAACAATAATTATAACTTCTTGGAAAAAAGGTCAAGAAAGAAAACACAATATTGGAAACATTAAAATCTACAGAGTTGGACAAAATCACGAATACTCAAACGAAGGAAATATTACTTCAAGACTAAAATTCTCAAGAGCGGCCTACAAAACAGCAAGAAAAATCAAAGCAGACATAACAGAAGGTTACAATTTCATTAGTTATCTACCTGCATATCACGCTTCCAAAAAAACAAAATCAAAAAGTATAGCAACATATCATGAAGTTTGGATTGGAGAGTGGATAAAAAACAAAGGATTTATCACTGGAATTCTTGGAGAAATCTGGGAAAGAGCAGCCTTATCAAAAAACTGGGATCAAATAATCTCAGTAAGTAACTTCACAGCAAAAAGAATAAAAAAAAGAACAAAAATAATACCAAACGGAATTGACATAGAGTCATACAATGAAAAAGAAACCAAATTCCAAGAACCAACAATTTGCTCAATTTCAAGATTAACACCAAAAAAAAGAGTTCAAGATTTGATAAAAGCAACTGCAATAGTAAAGAAAGAAATTCCAAATATAAAAACAATAATCATAGGAAAGGGAGACGAAATAAATAGTCTAAAACAACTAACAAAACAATTAAACCTAGAAAACAACGTAAAGTTCACAGGATTTGTAAAAGAACATAAAGACGTTATTAAAACATTAAAAAAATCACATATATTCTGTCTACCTAGCATCTTAGAAGGATTCGGTATTGTTTTATTAGAAGCAATGGCATCAAAGGTGCCATACGTTTGCTCAGACATAGAAGTTCTAAAAGAAGTAACTCAAAATGGAAAAGGTGGATTCATTTTCAAAAACCAAGAACCAAAAGACCTAGCAAATAAGTTACTCTTCTTACTAAAAAATAAAGACCTATACAAACAAAAAGTAGATGAAGGAACTAAATTAGTAAAAGACTATGACTGGAAAATAATTTCCCAAAACATAGAAAAAGAATACCAAGATTTAATAAATAACAAGGAACTCCCAAGACTAGAACTTAAATGAATCTGAACAGTAAAAAAATAGCAATAATTCTTGTAACAATAATTTTCCTAATTGCGTTTTTCATCAGAATTCAATTAAACGAGCCAATTGAAACACATCCGGGAAATATGCATTCGGCAAACGCACTCTATCATGCACTGGCGGCAGACAGCATAGCAAACGGTGATGATCCTTTCTCATATCCACCATATTTAGCAGATAACAAAGACAATATAATAAATATAGTATCTCAACATCAAGCATTCATAATAGCACCAATTCTAAAATTAACTGGAATTCCAGAGTGGAACTTATCAGCACTAATTGTCGCACTCCTTAGTGCACTAGCAATCCCATTAATGTACTTGCTAACAAAAAAAATATTCAAATCAGAAATAGCAGGAATTTTAAGTGCAACATTAATAGCAGTCCCATTAAACTTACAAAGCTGGATTTATTATACTTACATTGGTATCTGGTTACAATCTTCAGCAATGACTTTCATCTTAGCAACTTTTCTGCTAGCATTTATGTACTACGAAAAACCAAGGAACTGGAAACTATTGGCACTAAGCATCGTAAGTACGGCATTATTCTTGCTATTCCCAATAGCACTTCTAATAACAATTCCAATTTTAATTGCAGTTCTATTCAAAATCTACAAAGAAAAAGACAAATTATTACTTTATTCCTCATTCCCAATGGTTTCAGTGTTAATTGCACTCCCAATTTACTATATTGGATATTTCACAAGTGAAAGTTACACATCTTTCGGAATTAATTCAATAAAAGAAGTTTTCACATCTCATCCATTTATCGTAGGATTTTCAGGATTCCCAATCTTAATTTCAATTCTATTCGCACTAGGAGCAATACAGTTATTATTAAACTACAAAAGGTACAAACCCATTGTTCTCTATGCAATATACTTCTTCACACTTTTATTCCTAATCCCATACATAGCACCACATGGAATAAAAATTTATATTATGAGAATGTGGTCAACACTTCCATACGTTGTATTTCCAATAGCAGCTTACGGAACAGCAGCTCTAATTAAATTAGCATCAGAAAAAACAAAAATAAACAAACTTCTAATCCTGATTTTAATAATAATTCTTATAGGAATTTTCGCATTCCCCCAATATACAGCTACAAAAGACCTTGTAACATATGAAAACATAAATTTAGAGAAATATAATGGGTTAAAGTGGATACAAGATAATACTCCAGAAGACGCAATGGTAATAACAGTAGAAGGGGCATATCAGGGAGAATCATATTACACAAAAAGAATAACAAACACAGTTACTCTTCCAACGTTTAGCTTCAACACTATAGCAATAGAAGAGGTAGCTAACAAAATAAACAGTCTCGCATCAACAAATTTCCTAAATCTATCTTTTGCGCAGGGTTGGTCGAACACTGCAAGATGGAGCAAACACAGATACAAAACAGGATACTTAAGTTATGATACACATGAACCATTAGAAGCACCAGAAATGATTTACGACTACGACATAGTTTTCATGCAAAATATGGATCCAACAATAGCACAATACAACAGCATTTTAGCAGAAGAATTAATACAAAATCATAATTTTAAAAAAGTCCACGAAGAGGGAGGAATAATAATACTTCAAAATGAAGCTTAATAAAAAAGAATTCAAAAACCTGTTACTAATAGGACTTATCTCTAGTTTCATACTTGGTTTATTTTTAAAAGGATTTTCACCAGCAATAAAATTCAGTCTAGCATTCACATTATTATTTTACTTACCTTTAATACCTTGGATAATGCAAATAGAAAAGATAAAACTATTTCAAAAATCAATTTTCACAGCATTACTCGGACTTTCATTGATTCCAATAGGATATGCAATAATTGGATTCTTTACTCCTCTAAACACAATGTATTTCATACTTATTCCATTAATAGTATTCCTGGCAGGTTTCCACTTCTTGAACAAAGGCAATACTTTTTTAAACAAAGAATAATCTCGGAAACAAATGGAAGACGGTGAAGAAAAGAAAAAGTATAGTATTTCTGCATTTTTCCCAATGTACAATGATGATGGAACTGTAGAATTAATGGTCAAAAAACTAAAAGAAACTCTTCCAAAATTTACAGATGATTGGGAAATTATTATGGTTGATGATTGTTCGCCTGACAAATCTGGAGAAATAGCAGATCAACTAGCAAAAGATGATTCAAGACTAAAAGTAGTTCACCACGAAAAAAACAAAGGTTATGGCGGAGCTTTAAAGTCAGGTTTCAAAACTGCAACTAAAGATTTAATTTTCTACACTGACGGAGACGCACAATATGATATTTACGAATTAGAACGATTAATGCCACATATAAATGAATATGATGTAGTAAACGGATACAAAACAAACAGAGCAGATGGAATTCATAGAAAGATAGTTGGAGAAATATATAATTTCGGAATGCATTTAGCTTTCAACCTAAAAGTAAAAGATGTTGATTGTGATTTCAGATTAATGCACAAAAAAATATTCAATCAAATAGAACTAGAATCAGATTCAGGCATGATCTGTGTAGAGATGATGAAAAAAATAGGGGATGCGGGCTTAACAATAAAGGACGTCCCAGTAAACCATTATGATAGACAACACGGAAAGTCACAATTCTTTAATCCAAAAAGGGTCATAAAAACACTTGCAGGATTAGTAAAACTTTGGATAAACATAGTACTTCTAAGAAAAGGGGGAAAGAAGAAAAAATAATGTATATTCTCCATTATATACTTTATTTTTAAATTATCATGAACTCCACAAATAAGTATGGAAACATATGAAACCAAATTTGAAGATAAAAACGTCCTAATTACAGGTGGTTTAGGTTTTATAGGTAGTAATCTAGCACATGAATTAGTAAAACTAAAAGCAAAAGTAACAATAGTTGATTCTTTAATTCCAGAATATGGTGGAAATTTATTCAATATACAAGACATAAAAGATAATGTAGACTTACACATTTCAGATGTGAGAGATAAACATGCAATAAGAACACTAATTCAAGATAAAGATTTTATTTTCAACTTAGCAGGACAAGTAAGCCACATAGACAGCATGAAAGATCCCTTCACAGATTTAGATATAAATTGTACAAGCCAACTTTCATTACTAGAAGCTTGTAGAAATAGTAACAAAAATGTAAAAATAGTTTATGCAAGTACAAGACAAATTTACGGAAAGCCAGAATACCTTCCAATAGATGAAACGCACATTCTAAAACCAACAGACGTCAATGGAATAAATAAAATGGCTGGAGAATGGTACCACATACTTTACAACAACATTTACGGAATAAAAGCCTGTTCATTAAGATTAACAAATACATTTGGTCCAAGACAGCTAATGAAACACAGTAGACAGGGGTTCATACCCTGGTTCATAAGACAAATAATCGATGGAGAAGAAATTAAAGTATTTGGAACTGGCGAACAACTAAGAGATATAAATTACATTGACGATGTAACAAACGCATTCTTGGTAGCAGCATCAACAAACGAAAGCAACGGAAGAAGATTCAACTTAGGACACTTCAATCCAGTTTCATTAAAAGGTTTTGTAAAAGAATTAATAGAAGCAAATGGTTCAGGAAACTATTCTATGGTTCCATTCCCAGACGAAAAAAAGAAAATTGACGTAGGGAGCACGTATTGTAGCTATAGGAAGATAAACAAGATTCTGGGTTGGGAACCAAAAGTAGAAATAAAAGAGGGATTAAGAAAAACAATAGAGTTTTATAGACAACACAAAAGCCACTATTGGTAAAAATGAATATCCCCCTGCTAGATTTAAAGGCACAACATGAAGAAATAAAAGAAGAAATCAATGAAGCAGTACAAAGAGTTCTAAATTCGGGTTGGTTTGTTCTTGGAAAAGAGTGTGAAGCATTTGAACAAGAATTTGCAGAATACAATGGTTCAAAACATGCAATAGGCGTAGGTTCTGGAACAGAAGCATTACACTTAGCACTTCTAGCATTAAACGTTGGAAAGGGGGATGAGGTAATAACAGTTCCAAACACTGCAATTCCAACAATAAGTGCAATTTCTTTAACGGGAGCAACTCCAGTATTTGTAGACATAGATCCAGAATCATATACCATGGATCCACGAAACTTAGAAGAAAGAATAACAGCAAGAACAAAAGCAATAATACCAATACATCTCTTTGGACAAGCAGCAGATATGGATTCAATTTTAGAAATAGCAAGCAAACACCATATTCCAGTAATAGAAGACTGCGCACAAGCACATGGGGCAACTTACAGAGGCAAAAAAACTGGAAACTTTGGAGTAATGGGTTGTTTCAGTTTCTACCCAAGTAAAAATCTTGGAGCATACGGAGACGCAGGATTAATTACAACAAGCGATGAAAAATTAAAAGAAAAATTACTAATGTTAAGAAACTATGGACAAAAAGGCCGTTATATCCATGCAGAAAAAGGAACAAACTCAAGATTGGACGAAATACAAGCAACGATTCTAAGAGTAAAATTAAAACATTTAGATAGATGGAACGAAAGAAGAAGAGAATTAGCAAATATTTACACAAGAGAATTAAGAAATGTAGTAACTCCGAAAGAAATGGATTACGCAAACCACGTTTACCATCTTTACGTAATCAGAACACCAAACAGAGATCAATTAATGCATTATTTAAAAGAGCATGGCGTAGGAACTCAAATACATTATCCAATTCCTGCACATATGCAAGAAGCATATCAAGATTTAGAAATAAAAGAAGGAACTTTACCAATTTCAGAATCACATTCTAAACAAATAGTTTCCCTACCATTATATCCTGAATTAAAAGACGAAATGGTACTAACTATAACTAAACTTATAAACGAATTTTCACCACTTTAAGACATGAAAGGCGTAATTCTAGCTGGCGGAATGGGAACCAGATTGAATCCGTTAACATTAGTAACAAACAAACACCTCCTTCCAGTTTATGACAAACCAATGATATTCTATCCCATTAAAACCTTAATAGATGGAGGAATAAAAGAAATTATGATTGTGTGTGGACCAGAACATGCTGGTCATTTCATGAACCTTCTGAGATCTGGAAAAGATTTTGGAGTCAAATTTACATACGAAATTCAAGACACTGCAAGTGGAATAGCCGGAGCACTAGCTCTAACAGAAGATTTTGCAAGAGGAGATTCAATAACTGTAGTTTTGGGAGACAATATTTTTGAAGATAAATTTAATCTAACCGATTTCGAAAGTGGAGCAAGAATATTTCTAAAAGTTGTTTCAGACCCACAAAGATTTGGTGTTGCAGAAACTGATGGGAACAAAGTAGTAAACATAATAGAAAAACCAAAAGAACCAAAAAGCAATTATGCAGTAACAGGATTATATCAGTATGACAACACAGTATTCGACATGATAAGAAATCTAAGTCCTTCTGAAAGAGGTGAATTTGAAATAACAGACGTCAACAACGAATTCCTAAAAAAGAATGCATTAACATATTCACTAATACGAGGACTTTGGAGTGATGCTGGAACAATAGAATCTTTACATTATGCAAGTACAATGGTGAAAAAACTAACAATAAAATGAAAACAATTCTAGTAACAGGTGGAGCAGGATTCATTGGAAGTAATTTCATAAAATATATGTTAGAAAAATATCCAGATTACAAAATAATAAACATAGACTTGCTAACCTATTCTGGAAACTTAGAAAACTTAAGAGAAGTTGAAAACAATCCAAACTACACATTTGTAAAAGAAGACATTGTAAACCTTCAAAAAATAAAAGAAATATTTGAAAAACACAAACCAAACATTGTTGTAAACTTTGCAGCAGAATCACATAATGATAGGGGGGTTCTAGATCCAAGTATTTTCATTAAAACAAACATCTTGGGAACACAAAGCCTCCTAGAAGCATCAAGACAAACAGGTGTAGAAAGATTCCACCACATTTCAACGTGTGAAGTATTCGGAGATTTACCATTAGATTCAGAAGAAACATTCTCAGAAACATCCTCTTACAGACCAAAAACCCCTTACAATGCTTCAAAAGCAGGAGCAGACCATATTGTAAGAGCATATTTCAATACATTTGGAACACCAGTTACGATAAGCAACTGTGGAAATAACTACGGTCCAAACCAACATGTAGAAAAGCTTATCCCACTATTTGCAACAAACGCATTAGAAGATAAAGAACTTCCATTATTCAAGAGCTCTCAAAACAAAAGAGAATGGGTTCACGTTCTAGATCACTGCAAGGCAGTAGACTTAATAATTCATGATGGAGTTCCTGGAGAATCATATAACGTAGGAACTGCAATAGAAAAAAGTGTAGAACAAATAACTGACACAATTCTCAAAGTCCTAGGAAAGCCAGAAACACTAAAAAAATATATCCAAGATAGACAAGGACACGATAGGAGATATTTACTCGATTCCTCAAAAATAAGAAAGGATTTAAACTGGAAGCCACAAATTGATTTCGAAGAAGGTATGAAACAAACAATAGAATGGTATAAAAACAACAAACAATGGTGGCAAAGTGTAAAATCTGGTGAATTCAGAGAATACTACGAAAAATACTACAGCAAACTGAAAAATGAGAATCGAGGAGTATGAAAAGCTCTACACCCAAGAAGAAAATCATTGGTGGTTTAAGGGCACAAGAAGAATTCTATTCACTTTACTAAACAAATTTGAAAAGAGAAGAAACCTAAAAATCCTCGACGCTGGTTGCGGAACTGGAATGATAGTAAAAAACTTAGAAAAATATGGAGAACCGATTGGTGTAGACATCTCAGACGAAGCAATCAAATTCAGCAAAGAAAGAAACATAAACATAGAAAAGGGTTCAGTAGAAGCTCTTCCATTTGAAGACAACACTTTCGATTTAATAACTTCTATAGATGTAATATATCATAAATGGGTAAACTATGATAAAAAAGCATTACAAGAGATAAACAGAACGCTAAAACAAGATGGAAGACTACTAATCCAAGTAGCATCTTATAACTTCATGAAAAGCAATCATGATGAAGCAGTATTCACAGAAAGAAGATATACAAAAAAACGATTAAAAACATTGCTAGAACAAAATGGCTTTCAAATAGAAAAAATAACATACTCAAATACAATTTTATTTCCAATTGCATTAATAAAAAGACTAACAGAAAAGAAGAAACATGAATCAGAAATCAAACCAGTATCAAAAATAACAAACAAAATATTAACAAATATCCTAAACTTTGAGGCCAAACTTCTAAAAAGCGTGAATTTCCCATTCGGGCTTTCAATAGTAGCAATAGCTAAAAAACGTTAAGTTTAAATAAAAATCCCCAAAATTCCAATTATGAACGGAATTAAAATTGACAAAAAAACCATTTTCTCATTCTTGGTGGTCTTTGCAATCTTAATCTTCCTAATCTCAAAAGTAGATTTGTCTGAAATCAAAACTCACCTTCTAAACATAAACATTGGTTACTACATCTTAGGATTGGCCATATTCTACCTATCTTTCATTCCAAGAGGTCTAAGATGGAATTTACTCCTAAAAAATATAGATATAAAAAAGAAAACTAAAGACGTAACTGAAATATACTTTATTTCTTGGTTTGCAAATTTAATAGTTCCAGCAAAACTTGGAGATTTATATAGGAGTTATCTATTCAAGAAAAACTTCAATCATTCCAAATCAAAAATACTTGGAACAATTTTCATGGAGAGATTTGTAGATATAATCTTCCTAATACTATTCATGACTCTTTCCGGATTCATGATATTCAGAGATCAATTCTCAGAAACAATAGCAAATACACTAACATATGCATATATTCTCCTGATAGTAATCATAGTTTTATTCATACTTCTAAAAAAACTAAGATTAAAGCTAGCAAACTTGCTTCCAAAGAGATTTAGACACACAGTTCTAGATTTCGAAAAAAGTGCATCCTCGTGTGTAAAAAGGAGAAATATTCTAAGTTTAATTGTAATAACAATCATCTATTGGATTCTAGAATCTGGAACATTATACTTCGCAGCAAAAGCACTAAATGCAGACCTTTCATTCTATGTAATTATATTCGTTACTCTCTTCTCAGCAATAATCTCAACTATACCCTTAACACCTTCTGGAGCAGGAATAGCAGAAGTTGGAGTAACAGGGCTACTTTTCACATTAGGACTAGATTACAACTTGGCACTGGCAATAGCATTAGTACACAGAAGTATCGACTATTGGTCGGGATTAGTGGTAGGAAGCTTCGTATACGCTAAATCAAAGCTCAAATGATTTCTTCTTACAAACAAACACAGAATAAGTCCAAAAACCACTCTTAACTGGATATTTCTTTTCAATCTCAAAATGTTTCTCCAAAACAGAAATATAATCTTCCATTGGTCTTATATTAGCACCAACATCATACTTCTGCAATTTCTTAGTTACAAAAGAACTGCCAGGTGAATCTTCAATAAGTAACATCTTTCCACCTTCTTTCAACACCCTGCTAGTTTCAAGCAAAGATTTTTCAACTTCATCAAATCCCAAATGGTGAAAGAAACCACTAACAAGAGCACCATCAAAGTAACCCTCTCCAAATGGAAGTGCCATGGCATCTCCAACAACTAATTTCTTCCCATATTTCTTTTTCCCATATTCAACATAATTTTCATCCAGATCTACACCAACATAATTCTCTTTATCAAAAAATACAGAAAATTCGCCAACACCAGAAGGTAAATCCAAAACCAATCCAGAATTCTCACCAAATTCTTCAGAAATTATCTTCTTTTGAGTTCTAAAATTAAATTCTATCCCCTTCCTAAGTAGAGTATAAATTCCTGGATACTGGGACAACTTATCACTAACCTTTTTTAGCATAAATTGCATACCTTCAAAACATATTTAAGTTTTACTTCTTCACCAAGATTCATGAAAGTACTCCTAATTACTGAATATTTCCCCCCAATCATCCAGGGAGGTGGAGAATTAAGCGCAAGCCTCCTAGCAGAAGAATTAGCCAAAAACAAAGTAGAAACACATGTCTTAACATCACATTTTCCAGGATTACAAGAACAAGAAGAAATCAATGGAGTAATAATCCATAGGAATCTAAAAACTGGATTAAACCCTAAAAAAATAATTGACAACATAAAAAGAATAATGTTCCTTCAAAAATCAATAAAAGAACAGGCAAAAAAACTAGACAAAGAATACAACTTTGATGTAATTCACTTTTTAAACACAACATCAATAACAAAATTAAATATAAAAACAAAAAAAATAGCAACAATAAACAATTACACAAATTTTTGTCCAAAATCAAATCTTTATCATAAAAAAATAAAATGGAAACCGGGAGAAAAGAACTTCAAAAAATATCTAAAAATGATGTTAACTTCAGATTATGTAGGAAAACAAAAGCTAAAACCATACTTAAAATACAATCCAATATTTTTAATCTGGCTATATTTAAATTACCTAAAGAGAAGAAAACAAATAAAATACGTAGACACATTCATAGTACTAAATAACATAATAAAACTAAACAACTCAAAAAAGATTTACAACTTAGCAAATATTCCCACCAAAGTAGAAGAATACCCAATAAAACTAGAAAAAAATAAAGTAAAAATTCTCTACTCGGGATACTTAGAAACAATAAAAGGTGTTGATCTATTAATCAGATCTATTTCAAAGATAGAAAACATACAATTAATAGTATTAGGTTCAGGTTCAGAAGAAAACAACTTAAAAGATTTGGTAAAAAGACTAAACATAGAAAGCAAAGTAATATTCACAGGAAAGGTAGATTACAAATACATTCCATTCTTCTACAAAAACAGCGATATAGTTGTTTTACCAACAAGATGGCCAGAACCTTTCTCAAGAAACATCTTAGAAGCAACTTTTTTCGGAAAACCAATTGTAGCATCAAAGACTGGTGGAAACCCTGAAGGAATAACAAACAACGGGTTCTTGGTAAACAACACAAGAGAATTAACAGAAAAGCTACAAACACTAACAAAAGATAAAAAACTAAGAGAAAAAATGGGAAAAGCCTCAAAAAAACTCTACAAAGAAAAATTTGACCCAAAAAAATTAATAAAAGAAACAATAGAATTCTATAAAGAGTAATTATCCAAACAAAACAATAAGAACCACACCAAGCAACATAACTAAAGTTGCCCAAAATCTTTTCAACGTATCTTTCTCTTTAAACATGTATCTTCCATAAAGAACTGCAAATATTAAACTAACTCTTTTTATCGATACTACATATGGAACTATTTGCATGGTAAATGCAATATTCATACAAACAGCTATCAAAGACACAATAAATCCAAGTAAAAAGATCTGTTTAGATTTTCCACCAAAGAAACTTCCACCTCCCTTTCTAAATAAAGAAACTAACAAAAAATAAGAGCCAATAATAAGATACACTATTGACGAACCAAAAAATATATCCGAATTCAGAACAGTCATCTTTTCAAAGTTGACAGCAATACTGGCCAAAAATGCAACTATCAACATATAAAGTGTGGTTTTATTTTTGAAAATACTCTTAAACGGATCCAAATATTTCCCGGAAAAACTAAAATTCAAAAAGTAGGATCCGAATACGATAAAAAATATTCCGATAATTCCAAAAAGAGTTGATAACTCACCCAAAAAGAAAAAAGAAGTTGCTATCAAAAATATTGGTGTAAAGGACATCATCGGAACAGCTAAAGAAATATCTCCTATCTTCAAAGCCGTGTAATACAAATTTATCATAACAATATTTGTTATTGACATGCCAACAACAGCAAGAATAAAATTTGGACCCAACTTAGGAAAACCTTTAACTAAGGAAACAATAAACAAAACAAGAAACGCAGTTAGAAAAACTCCAGTTGCCAAGTTAGACTCTTTCACATTTTTAACAAGCTTCTTTGTAAACGCAAAATACGTAGCATCAAAGATTGCTGCCAAAAAAGCAAAAATAAACCATATCATAAAAAAAGAACATTGCTTAAACTTAAAAATATTTCTAATTAAATTTCTTATTCCAAACTAAAAAGTTATACAATCTCCACAAAAACAAATTGTCCCTCTTTCCATTTAACATTTTATTTATGGCACCTTGATCAAAAAACTGTCTCAAAACATCTTTATTTGAATCAATTACTCCATCAACTTTATTTTTATACATTGTATTAAACCACTTCTCGACAGGAACATCAAAACCATGCTTCTTCCTATTTAGAACTTCACGAGGCAATTCATTAACAAAAGCTTTTTTCAAAATATACTTACTATCTCTTCCGTTCAATTTAAATTTAGGATTCAAACTTGCACAAAACTCAACAAATTTATGATCTAAAAACGGAACTCTTGCCTCCAAACTGTTTGCCATAGTCATTTTATCAACTTTCATCAACAGATCATCAGGTAACCAAACTTTTGTATCCCAAGCCAGCATCTCATTCACAAAATTCTTAGAATTAAACCTACCAGAAACTAATTTATTTCTCAAAAAATGCTCGGAACCAGAAAACACATTAGAATTCAAAAATTCATTAAACCTACTATAAGCAAAAACTTTCTTATTAAACAAAAACTTCCTGCTCAAAATATTATTAGCCAATTTAAACTGTCTATAATAATCATAGCCACCAAAATTCTCATCACCCCCTTCACCAGTTAAAACAACCTTAACCTTGCGTCTAGCCAAATGAGATAAAAAATAAGTAGGAAGAGAAGCAAAATCAGACAAAGGTTCATCCAAATGATAAATAACCTTATCTAGCAAATCCATGTAAGAACTATCTAAAACAACATCTTCATGATCAGTTTCATATTTCTCAGAAACTAACTTAGCATATTTACTTTCATCAAATTCAGAATCTTCAAAACCAATTGAAAAAGTTTTAACACCTTCTCCTTTTAATTTATTCATCAAAGAAACAATAATACTAGAATCCACACCACCACTCAAAAAAGCACCAAGAGGAACATCTGAAACTAACCTCCTTTTTACTGAGGCTTCAAGTAATCTCCTCAATTCAACAATTGCACTCTCTTCATTATCATAACTAACAAAATAATCTAAGTCCCAATATTTTTCCTTTCTAATTCCTCCAGAATCAACAACCATATAATATCCGGGTTCCAATTTATAGATCCCTTCAAAAATAGTATGTGGTGCACTTACATATTGTCTAAATAAAAACTCATATAAAGAATTCTTGTAAATATTCCTTTTACTCTTTGGATATTTCAAAATAGATTTTATCTCAGATGAAAAAACGAAATTTCCATCAATGGAACAATAATAAATTGGTTTTATTCCCAATCTGTCTCTTGCAACAAATAATCTTTTCTCTTCAGTATCAAAAATGGCAAATCCAAACATTCCATTCAAATACCCCAAACATTTCTCTTTATGCTTAACAAACAGCTTCAAAACAACCTCAGTATCACTATTTGTGCTAAAACTAACACCACTTGCTTCCAAATCTTTTCTCAATTCCTTGAAATTATAAATCTCTCCATTGAAAACAATTACATAACGACCATCTTTGGTCATCATTGGTTGTCTTCCCTTATCTAAATCAATAATACTTAACCTCCTAAAACCTAAACCAATTCCAGAATCAAGAAAAAAACCTTCATCATCAGGACCACGATGTTCCAAAATCCTGGTCATATCTTGTAGAATTCTTTTATCAACTTCCCCAAAAACACCAGTTATTCCACACATTATCCAAGAGGGAATTTAATAAGTTTTATTAAGGTTTGGAAAGTTCCATAAAGAAATGCACGTAGAAACTCCAAATGAAATTGAAGAATATTATAAGGATAAAGATATTGTTAAAAAGTATATTTCAAAGAGATTTACATCTCCAATTTACCAACTAATCCATCAAAAACAAGTTAACGCTATAAACAAAGTAATTAGAGAGATAAACCCAAAAAAACTTTTAGAAATTGCACCGGGACCAGCAAGATTAACAGCAGAACTGGAATATGAAAACGGAATAAGTTTAGATTCTAGCGAAGAAATGTTAAACATTGCAAAAGAAAGAATGCAAGGAAAACCCTGGAAATTCATAAAGGGTGATGCATTTAATCTAAAATTCGAAAACGAATCTGATTTGATTCTTGCATTTAGATTCATATTTCATTTTAAAAAAGAAAAAAGGGACGAAATATATGCTTCAATAAATAAAGCGCTCAAAAAAAATGGATTCCTGATGTTTGATGCCATAAACCTAAAAAAAGCAAAAAAAATCAGAAAAATAGTTGGAAAGGATGGATATGAAGTATACGACAAATTATACACAAAAAAAGAACTAATTGAAGAATTGGAAAGAAATAATTTCAAAAATATAAGACTCCTTAAATCAATAAAAAGATTTTGGACACAAATGCTAATTTCAAAAATAAGTGAAAAAATAAAGATACAAAAAATAGGAATGAAAATAATCAAAAAATTAGAAAAGATAAAAGGTGGAGACCCCTACGAGTGGATAGTTATATGTCAAAAAAAATAAATTACTTTGCATTAAATTATACTCCAAAAGAGGAAGCAATATCAAAAGAAATAGAATTACTAATTGAAAATTTCGAAGATTCAAACTTAATAGAAATCTCATCAAAAGACTACAAACCAAAATTATCAAAAAACCATCTTAAATTACATTTCTCATTCCTACCAATTTTTATTAATTTAATCAAAAGAAAAAATAAAGAAGCAAATTTATCTCACATATATACTTCACTTGGTGATAAAATATTTCTAAGGATTTTAAACAAAAGACCGATAATTCTAACAGCAGGAGCATCATCAAGTCTAGAAAAAATAAAAAAACAATCTAAGCACTACAAAAAATTAGACAAAATAATAGTTGGAAATAAATATGAAAAAGATATATTAGTTAATCTAAATATCCCTGAGTCTAAAATTGCAATAGTAAAACCAGGTATAGATTTATCAAAATTTGAATACAAAAAAGAAAAAGAATTTACAATTTTGTTTGCAACTTCACCCCCCGATAAAAAATGGTTTGAAAAGCGAGGAATATTCCTTTTACTAGATGCTGCAAAAGAATTGCCAGAAATAAAGTTTCTTTTATTGTGGAGGAAAAAAGGATACAATTTACTAAAACAAGAAATAGAAAAAAGAAAACTAACAAATATAGAAGTTATAAACAAAATAGTAAAAGATCCAAAAGAAATATATTCTAAGGCATCTTGCACAATAATTCCATTTACAGAGCAAAGCACAAGTAATAAAATAATCCCCTTATCTGCGTTAGAAAGTCTTGCGTCCGGAAAACCAATATTAATTTCAACAAAAGTAGGAATAAAAGAAATCGTGATTGATGAAAAGTCAGGAGTAGTATTTATCCCAAAAAAAGATAAGCTAATCAAAGCGATCACTGAATTAAGAGGTTCATATGAACTATATCAAAAAAATGCAAGAAAAACAGCAGAAAAACATTTCTCAAAAGAAAAATTCATAGGAGAATATAAGAAACTATACAATGAAATCATTGGCAGATATAACTAAAGAAAAAATTTGGAAACTGGAGAAAGAAAACGCTCTCGGCAAGATCAAAATAGACCAGATTCCAATTTGGTGGTTTTTCAAACCATTATTGATAGTCAACACACTACCAAAACCATTCTATAACTTCGAAGAAATAATAAACAATAAAGATAAAAATCCCATTAGATTTGCTAAAACAGAAGTATTTTCAAACTTATTAAAAAAATATCTACTCCATAACGAAAAAAAGAAATATCAAATAAGGAAAAAAAACAATAAACACAACAACAAAGAAAAAATATTATTCCTAACGTATTCCAACCACATAAAAGAAAACAGTATACTAAGGATTTCTCCAATACTAAAAAATTTACCAAAAAAAACAAATATAGAACCTTTTATTCTAACAACAGATCTAATTTCAAATAAAGCAAATGGAAAAATAAACAATCATGAACATACAATTTATGATTATTTAACTGAAGATATATTTCAAAAATCTAAAAAAACAGCTGAAGAAATAACCAAATATTATAAAAAAATAAAAAAAATAGATTTACAAAACAGATTAAGTCAAGAATTAAACTTTTTGTTCTCCAAAGAAATGCTAACTTTAACC
>CAZUEV010000004.1:18563-19221 GCA_964619355.1 Candidatus Woesearchaeota archaeon | reverse complement strand
ATGAAGCTCGTAGTAAAAAGATGTATATGATTGTTTCTCATAGAGCTGGAGAAACTTTGGACACTTCTATTTCTCATTTAGCTGTTGGTTGGGAGATACCGATGATAAAATGTGGAATTTATGGTAAAGAAAGAACTGCTAAGTTGGACGAGTTGAGGAAGATTGCTAAAGAAATTCGGTCTAGTGTTTAATTTATACATAAATTACTTAAATAGCGTTATGTTCTGAAATTTGCTCTTTAAAAATGACAGATAAATATAAAATTTTGTATGTAGTGAAGGAAAGAGATCTTCAATCTCCCACTTCTACTGAAGTTAATAATTTATATGCAGCAATGGAACGTGGTCACGATCCTTATATTGTATTTCCGCAAGATTTTTTTGTAGATAAAGGTGAGTTAAAAGTAATAGGGAGACGTCCTAATGCTATTAAACTTAGAGATATTTTTGAATATCAACATTATTTGGAGACTAGGTTAACTTTGAATGATGATAGAATTCCTGTTAGCGAGTTTGATATTGTATTTTCAAGATCTGTTCCAGTTGTTCAAGAAGAAAGAGGAACTGATGAAGCCACTTTGACTTACCTTAAATCTATGAAAACTATGTATCCCAATGTTGCTTTTATTAACGATCCAGATGCAATTTCTAGAGCCGGT
>CAZUEV010000004.1:8159-18553 GCA_964619355.1 Candidatus Woesearchaeota archaeon | reverse complement strand
AGTTTACTCCCGTTACTCATGTTACCAAAGATGAACGCAGGCTTACTGGTATTTTGATGTCCGGAACTAATTGGATTGCTAAACCTTTGGATGAACTTGGTGGTGTTGGGATTATTGGGATAGATGAAGGACAGTATAATAGGAGAAACATAACTCCTTTCTTGCAAATTTTACTTCGTGATCCAAGTTCTTCTACTGCTGGTACCAGGCCTTATGTGATTCAAGGTGCTGTAGAGGGTTTGGAAAGAAGACTTGTTGTTTTGGGTGGAGAATTGTTAACTTCTTTTGGAAAAATTCCTGATGATGATGATCAAAGGGCCAATGTTAATACAGGAGCAAAATTTATTCCTTTTGAACCACAGCAAGGAGATTTAGAATTAGTTGAAAAGATGTCTCCTTTATTGGTTAAAGAAGGTTTACATTTAGTTGCTTTAGATGTAATTGGTCCTGAGAAGGATGGGACTCTAGAATATACCAAATTAATTGAACTTAATGCTAGGTGTCCTCAATGGCAAGTCGGGTTGGTATCTCAAACAGAGGCTTTTGATATTGCCAATAAAGTTATTGAGTATTCTGAAAAACTTTATAGAGAAATAAATGGCAAATAGAAATCTAAATGTAGGAGTCATGTATTCTGAAAATACTTTTTCCTCTCCAATAAATAATGGTGTTTCTTCTGGTTGGCCTAGTAAATATTCTGCAAGAATGTTTGTCGAATTTATTAATAGTGGATTAAACCTTTATAATTTAAAATGGTCTGATATTTCTAAAAATTTAGATATTGTGAAAACTACAAATTTGGAAAGTGGTGAAGTTTTAAGGAATATTCCTCTTGATTTTTTAGACGTTTTATGTTTTTTTGGGTTTGGAGACATTGGAGAACTACAAGGAAATGATGAAGAGATTACTGGTCTTGTTGATATTTTAGATAAAAATCCTGTTATTCCAACTATTAATCCAACATCTGTTGTTTTGTCTGCTAGAAAAAATAAAAAGAAATATCTTTTAAATCTAAACGAAATAGGAATCCCAGCGCCAGAAACTAGGTTAGCTTTTTCTTTAGAAAGTGCTGAAGAAATTGGTTGTGAATTTATTGGTAAATACGGTGGTTTTGTGGTTAAGCCCGTAAATGGATATGGTGGATATTTAATTGATAAATTTCCAGGGGGTGACAGTAACGTTCTTGATAAGATATTATCTGAGCAAGGTGAAATATTAGTTCAGCAATATGTAGATGATATCCATGAATTTGGTGAGAGATCTGTTTATATTGTTGATGGAAAAATAGAATATACTGTTTTAAAAAAAACGTCGGATGGAATATTGACTAATGTTACTAGAAATAGATCACATGTTAACAGATTTTTAGTAGAATGTACTCCCGAAGAAAGAGAGTTAGCTTTTTTGGCTAGAGAGACTCTTGCTCCTGATGCACTTATTGCTAGGGCAGATTTAATTGGAAGACAGGATAACCCTTTGATTGGTGAGCTTACTTTGTCATCAATAGGATTGCATAATAGCTTATTTGAAAATATGGAAAATCTGCCAGCTAAGGCATACTTAAAATTAATTGATAAGTTAACCTCATGAAAAACTTTATAAACTGATTAATTTGCTCAATTCTAATATGACTGAAGAAAAAATGTTGGTACCCTTAGATGATTATTTGAAATCTGGTTTACATATTGGTACTAAATTCAGAACTGCATTTATGGCTAAATTTATCTATAAGGTTAGACCAGATGGTTTATCTATTTTGAATGTCGAAAGTGTTGACAAGAGAATTGGTTTGGCTGCAAAGATGCTTTCAGAGTATGATCCTAAAGATGTTATAATTGTTTGTAGGCGAGAGAATGGATTTACAGCTGTTAAATTATTTTCTAAAATAACTGGAATTGATGCTGTTGCCGGTAGATACAAACCTGGTAGTTTGACTAATGTTGAGCTTGAAGAGTTTCTTGAGAAGAAATTGGTTTTAGTATGTGATCCAATTCCAGATAAGAATGCTGTTGCTGATGCATCCAAATTGGGTATACCAGTTATTGCTCTTTGTGATAGTAATAATGAGTGTAAAGATGTTGATTTGGTTGTTGCTTGTAATAACAAAGGAAAGAAAAGTTTGGGATTAATTTTCTATATTTTGGCTAGAGAATATTCTTTGGCTAAAGGTTTAATAAAGTCTGAGAAGGATTTTAAACACAATATTGATGATTTTGTAGGCGAATAATTCTTATAAAGTATTTATTGTTTCTTTTTTGCTGGTGATTTAAATAAGTTTTGTAGTTTTTGCAGGAAGCATAGGTCTTGGTAAGACAACTGGTGCTAGAGTTGTAAGTAAGGGACTTGATTATGAAATGTATGAAGAACCTGTTGAGGATAATCCATTTTTAGAACCTTTCTATAAAGATCTTAAAGATAGCAATTTTCCTTCTACAGCGGCATATCACTTGCAAGTTGGTTTTTTGGGAACTCGTATTGGTGCACATATAGCTGCACAATTTATGAAATTTGAAGCTCAGTTGAAAGCACAACAAAAATTGCCTGGAAAAAAAGGAATTGTTCAAGATCGTGGTCTTTTTGAAGATAGGTTTGTATTTGCTCAAATGTTAAATAGAGATGGAATTATATCCGATAGAGATTTTAAAGCTTATTGCCTTTTTTATGATAATTTTATGAAATATATTGAAAATCCTGATTTGGTTGTTTATTTGAGGGCACCTCTTGATATCCAAATAGAAAGAATTAGAAAAAGAGGTAGAAAGATGGAATTGGAGATGCTAAAACCAGGTGATGATTATTTGATAAGACTTGGAGTAGCTTACAATGGCTGGTATGAAAGTTACGCTGGGAAAAAAATAAGTTTAGACTCTTCTACATTAGATTTTGCGAATGTGCCTGAAGATCAAAGAAAGCTTGTTGAGATAGTGCAAAGAGAATTAGCTGCTTAGATAGCTCCGCCTGTTAAATATATGTTGTGCCCCCTTTTGGCTATTCTTCGTCTTCTTCGTAACCTTGCATAAATCCTTCTTCTTCTGGTGAAATTTCGTCGTCGTTTACTCTTGATTCTCTACTCTTTTTGTTGTACACGTTGTCTTCTCTTAATGAAGGATCATCTTCGAAATTTTCCTCGAAGTCAGGTTCGTCATTAAACTCATCAACCATAATCTGAAGCTTTAAAATACCCTATAAAAGCATTTCGATATTTCAGAAACATTTAAAAAACATTTTCCCATTTTTAGCTTATGATTTATAAAGTATACAATGGTGATAAACTAATTTCAGGCAGATGTAGATTATTTAACATGTTTTTTTCTAAATTTAGAGGCTTGATGTTTAGAAAGCTTAGCTCTGGTGATTCAGTTCTTTTAAAATCAAAAAAAGAAGGAGTAGCTATGACTGCTATACATATGTTCTTTGTTTTTTATCCTATTGATGTTCTTTGGTTGGATTCTAAGATGAAAGTTGTTGATAAGAGGAGAGTTTATCCTTTTATGCCATATGCTGCTTCTAGAGAACCTGCAAAATATGTTTTTGAGATAAAGAATGCAGGTACTGTTCTTGTTGGTGACAGACTAAGATTTACTCCAGTTTTACCTACGCTTTAATACTCTTTTTTTAAAAATTTTCCAAGCATTTTTAAGAGAAATATGTAAAACTAAACTAATTCCAATTACTATTAATAAAATTCCTGGAATTATTGGAAGTACAAGGCCTGCAATACCTGTTAAAATGAAAATTACTCCAAATATTAATTGTATAATTGCCCAAAACATAGTTGTTCTTTATTTCGGTAGTTTTTTAAATTTACTATTTTATTTAATATTATGAATTTTATATTTAAACTAATCAAAGGGATATTTGGATTCTTTTTTGGGATTGTTAAATTTATTATTGGTCCTATTTTGATTGGTATGGTTGTTTTGGCTGGTCTTGTTTTCTTTGGGTTTTATTACTTTTCTGATTTGGGTGTAGTCTATAGTCCTGATTGCGTTGAAGTTAGTTTAAATGAAAGTGTTGTTGCTTGGAATAATACTGTATCTGATGAAGATTTGAGCAGAATTAATTACGGTGATTATACTTTTTCTGGAATTGAAATATTTGGACAGGATATTTTGAGTAGTTTGAAATGCAAAGTTGGTTCCGAAGAAGGACAGAATGTAAATTATTGTTATTTAGATAAAAATATAAGAATTAGAAATATTGATTCTGAAGGAAATATTTTGGATAGCAAAAAAATTGGTTTGATTTTTGATTCTGAGAATAATTTAGTTGGTGCTTATTGTTAAGATATTAATCTTATTTCTTCTCTTGACATAGGTGTTTCACAATAGTGGCATCTAACTCTTAATGGCTCTTGATCTTCTACATGAAATATGCTTTGTGCGTGTTCCGAGTGTAAGGGGTTGGTTATACATTTTGGATTTTGACATTGTATTAGTCCACAAAGTTTTTTTGGGAGAACAACTTTTCCTTTTTTGAATACTTTTCCTTCTCTAATTATATTTACAGTTGTATTTGTTACTAATGATACTTTGCTCAATTCTTTTTCAGTTAATTCTTTATCTTGAAAACCAATTACATCTTTTTTTCCTCGGCTTATGCTCTTAATATTTTTTGCTTGGATCAATGGTGTATTTTTGTAGTTTTCCATGCCAAGTACTTTTAGAACCTGTGTCCCCTTTCCGCATTCAATGTGATCTATGAGAGTACCATTTCTTAGTCTATACAAGAAGTTTTCTCCTTTTTTTGCTCCATTAGTTATTTCTACTTCTTTCCATAATTTTTCATTTGTTTCTCCTATTTCTTTGTCTTCAAATCCATCTCCAAAAACTTTCAAAAGTATTGCTTGTCTCATAAATACTCCATTTTTTGCTTGTTCAATATATTTTGCATATGGTGTGTTATCAACATCAATTGAAATTTCTAAATTGTGTTTAAAACGTGGTAATGGGTGAAGTATTATCATGTTCCTTTTTGCATCTTTTAATGATTCTTTGTTTATTTTGTAAATTCCGCTTACTTTTTTATATTCTATTTCTCCTTCTGGCCCCTCTTCAAATCTTTCTCTTTGGATTCTTGTTACATATAGGACATCTACTTCTTTTATTGTTCTTTCTAAATCTTCTGTGATTATTGGGGTTCTGTTTGTTTTTTCTTTGTAATCATTTATTCTCCACTCTTGCATTTTTAGATTTGGTGGTGAAATTAGCCAAACTTCTACATTGTATTTTTCTAATGCTTGAAGTAATGAATGAACTGTTCTGCCATATTTCAAATCTCCAATTAGAGCTATTTTTAATCCATCTATTGTTCCTTTTTCATCTAAAATTGTCATTAAATCTAATAATGTTTGTGTTGGATGATTGTTGCTACCATCCCCACCGTTTATTATTGGAACATTTGAATTATCTGCTGCTAATCTTGCTGAACCTTCTAAGCCATGCCTCATGAAAATTGCTTTGTATCCATAAACTTGAAACATTCTTATAGAATCTATCAATGGTTCTCCTTTTTGTACAGAAGTTCCTTCAGAACCTGCGAATCCGCTTATTTGTCCGCCTAAATCTGTTACTGCTGTTTCTGAACTGACTCTTGTTCTTGTAGAATTTTCAAAGAATAAAGATGCTATTTTTGTATTCTTTAGTAAATCTGTTTTTAATTCTCTTTTTAATTCTAGTGCTTCTTTAATTAGACCGTCTATATCTTGTTTTGATAAATCTTTGATTGAAATTAAATCTTTCATTAAAAAAGAAATACTTCAGTTTTTATTATATAAATATTTGTTGAGTTTGATATAGTTGATGGAAATATATTTAAAGCAGAGTAGGTTTACTTTTTTATGAGAAAAACTAGTTTATATTTGGCAACTTTGGCTGCAAGTGTGGCATTAAGTTATGGTTCTGTTAATTCTGATTCTAATCCATTTATTAAGTATATTTCTCCACAAGATACTATTATGGAAACAATTATGAGGGCTCCAAATGAATTAGAGCTAACGACATCACAATCAGACTTATCATCAACTTCAACTGATGAACAGGATATTTCACCATACTATGTTTTAATTGGTATGGGGGTTGTGATTATAGGTGGTCTTGCATGGGCATCAAAAGGAATTTCTGAATTGGAAGACATAAATTAATAGAAACCTATTTAAATAAACTAAGCGAGATTTTATCCATATGAGAATAGAGATTATTGGTGTTGGCGGTTATAACGAAGTCGGAAAAAATATGACTGTCGTTAAGGTTGGGGATGAAGCTGTAATTCTTGATTGTGGTTTGTATTTGCCTAGTATAGTTGATTTTGATGAATCTGGTGGAGATAGAAGAGATTTGACTCCAAAAGGGTTGCAAAATATTGGTGCAATACCTGATGATTCTTTGATTGATTCTCTTAGAGGTAAAGTTAAAGCTATTGTTTCTTCTCATTGCCATTTAGATCATATTGGGGCTATACCTTATTTGGAAAATAAATATAATTGTCCGATTATTGCCACACCCTATACTATTGAAGTTTTGAAGACTTTGGCACATGATGAAAAAATAAAATTAAAAAATAAATTACTTCCTACTAAAGTTGGGACCATTGTTAAAGTTTCTAAAAATATTCAAGTGGAATTGATTGCTATTTCGCATTCTACTCCAGATAGTTCTGTTATTGCGATACATACACCCGAAGGTGTTATTATCTACACTAATGATTCTAAGTTAGATAATAATCCAATTTTGGGGCATAAACCAAATATTAAAAGATTGAAGCAACTTGGTAATAGTGGAAAAGTTATTGCTCTTTTGGTTGATTCTTTGTATTCTAATAGGGCAGGAAAAACTCCGTCTGAAAGTGTTGCCCGTGAAATGTTGAAAGATGTTATGTTCGGTGCTGAAAATAAGGGTCATGCTTTGTTGTTTACTAGTTTTGCAAGTCAGTTGGCAAGATTGAAAAGTGCAATCGAATTTGGTAAGAAATTAAATAGAAAGATTGTTTTTTTGGGTCGTTCTTTGTCTAAATATACCAAGGCTGCAGAGAATATTGGTTTGGTTGATTTTAGTAGTGATGTTGAAATAATGACTTATTCAAGACAAGTTATAACTAAATTAAAAGAGATAGAGAAAAAAAGAGATAAGTATCTTATTGTTTCTACAGGTAATCAAGCCGAACCAAATGCTATTTTAACCAGAATTGGAGATCATAGAGTTCCGTTTAAGTTTGTTCATGATGATCATGTTATTTTTTCTTGCACAACAATTCCTGTTGAACCTAATATAACAAATAGGGCTAGATTGGAGAAACAACTAGTTCAAAGAGGAGTTAGGTTGTATAAAGATATTCATACTTCTGGTCACGGTTCAAGGGAAGATATTAGAGATATGATTGATATGTTAAAGCCTGCACTTGTTATTCCTAGTCATGGTAGTAAAAGTACTACTAATGGTACACAGTCTATTTCTGAATTGTTGGGTTATACTGTTGGAAAAGATTTTAAATATTTAGCAGACGGTAGGAAAATAGTTTTGGTAAAATGAAAAAAGAAATTACTTGGTTTTTTTTTATTGTTTTGATAGTTAATTTAGCATTATTTGCTTTGAGAATTATTGGTGTTGTTGTTTTTTGGAGTATTATTATTATTGGTGCTTTGTTTGCTTACAAGGTTTTGCCTAGGATGAAGAAGTGATTTGTTGTTTTTATTTTATTTAGGAAAAATTGTTAAATATTTTATCATAATAATTTGACACTTCTCTACCACTAAATTCCCTTTCTACCAAACCATCATAAGCCTTAAGAATCAAAATTTCTTTCTTAATTGCAATTCTATAATGTTCTTCAGAAAAAACAAATACTCCGTTGTTTGTGTCAGAAGGTTTTTTGTCTTCTAATTCATCCATTATGTGTTGTAAAGTAATACCTTCTGCAGTTTGTCTTACAGTTCGTTCAAATTCCTCTTTCCTAGCTTCAAAAATATTTGTAAAATATTTTAGTCCCATAAAAATTGGAACATAGCCAAATTTATAAATTCTACTATTTAATTGAAGTATATGGTAAGGAAATGTCCCCAGTGTAAGTCAAAGAATATAGATTTGTATATGGGTGGCCAATTTGGGAAGTATCAATGTAAAGATTGTGGATATGTTGGTGCAATTGTTATTGAAGAAGATTAATTTAATCCTTGCTTTTCGTATTCTTGATCTACTCTTTCTAAATTCAAATAATGTTGAGCTGCTTCTATTGTTGTAAATGGGAATATTGGAATAATTCCTACACTATCAGTATCTTTGTATTCGCTTAAACTTTTATCATATTCAATTAGAACTTCTTTAGCGCTTGAACTTTTACCCCTTATTTCTCCAGGCAGTTCATCTAACCTTGGGTGCTCTAACATGAATCTCTCAAGATCATTTCTTAGATCGCCAATCGTTAAAAAAAATATTGATTCTGGAAGTTTACTTGCTACTCTTGCCAGTCTCTTCAATTTCATTTTATATTGGTTTTTTGGAAACTTTTTAAAAGTTACTATTTGATTAAATAGCTTCTTTAACACACTGGTTTTCTATACATTTTGCTTCGTAATTATTTTGATTTAAGTAGTTTGGAGGACAGCTTGGACATGGCACTCCTTCACAATTTTCTGATATCCATTCGTTATGTTCTTCTCTATTTCTTGCTATAATATCGTTAGTTGCATAATCATACGTATCTAGGCAAGTAAAGCAGCATTCATTACTGTTTATAACTAGTATACATTCTGTATCATTGTCACATTCGTTTTCTATCTCTTGATCTTCAATTTCACATCCAGAAATAATTATTAGAAATCCTATAAGAATTATTATTTTATTCATGTGTATATTTTTAATATTGACTTATTTAAATTTATTTGTTTCATAAATCTTATAAATAGATTTTTTGTTAAGCATTGCAAAGAAAACCTTATATAAGAGGCTACTTTTCAAATTAAAATGGTTGATGAAATTAATCCAGTGGATAAGATTGAAGAATTTGCCAAAAAGAAAAAATTGAATAGCTGGAAAGTCACTAGTTTTGTTCTCGGGATATTATTGATAGTATCTTTATGGAACAGTGGAATTCCTGGCTTAGCAGTTGGAAGTGGAGATGTCGAAGAGAAAGCATTAGATTTTGTTAATAACGTATTATTACAGGGACAAGCAACTGCAATTTCAGAAGGTATAACTCAAGAAAGTGGAGTTTACAAAGTTAACTTGAATGTCATGGGTCAGGAAAGTCCTGTTTATGTTTCAAAAGATGGAACCTTGTTGTTTTTACAAGCAGTTCCTTTAGAGGATCTTCCTGAAATTTCTGATTCTGGTAATGATAATGGTGGAGTAGTTCAAGCAGCAGTTCCTAAAACAGATAAACCTGTTGTGGAATTGTTTATTATGAGCCATTGTCCTTATGGAACTCAATCGGAAAAAGGAATGTTGCCCGTTGCTTATCTTTTTGGAGATAAGATAGACTTTCAGTTGAAATTTGTTTACTATGCAATGCACCCAGATTCTGGTGAAGTTGAAGAACAATTAAACCAATATTGTATTATGGAAGAGCAGGAAGACAAATTCCTTGACTATTTACAATGTTTCTTGGAAGATGCAGATGGTGAGAGATGTTTATCTGAAATTGAAATTGATATAACTATGCTGGAAACTTGTACTGCAACAGCAGATGAAGAGTTTAGCATTACGGCAAATTTGGAAGATACTGATTCTTGGTTAAGTGGAAATTATCCAATGTTTGATATTCATAAAGCTGATAATGAAAAATACAGTATTGGTGGTTCACCTTCTCTAGTTGTAAATGGAGTAGAAGTTGAAAGAGCACCAAGAGATTCTGTAGGCTTAAGGGATATTATTTGTGATGCATTTAATGTAGCACCTGAAGAATGTAACACTGAATTGGATTCTACAAGTCCTGGACCTGGTTTTGGTTGGAGTACTACCGGAAGCGATAACGTTGCTTCTTGCGGTGGATAAACTTAAATATATTTCTTTCTTTCTTTTTTTATGACTGATTTGAAGGCAGAGGATATTAGAGAGAATAAACTTCTTAATCCAGATAATTATGAGATTCCTGGAGTTTTTCGTAGTGATATTGAAGGTATTCTAGTATTAGAGGAGCATATCGGGCGTAGAATTGAGAGAATGGCTCATGATATCTATGAACAATTTAGTGGTATGAATCCATTGGTTGTTCCTTTGCTCGATGGTGCTGCTAAATTTTATGGTGATTTGTTTACTAATAGACACTATGCTTTCGAAATTGAAACTGAATTTCTTAAAGTTAAAAGTTATGAAGGTACTGAATCAACTGGAAGAGTTGAATTTCCAGATCCTGCACAAATAGAAAGAATTATGGAGAAATTACGTGGCAATGATAGGGGG
>CAZUEV010000004.1:0-8149 GCA_964619355.1 Candidatus Woesearchaeota archaeon | reverse complement strand
GGTCGTTCTGTAAGTCTTCTTAGAGAACATTTGATTAGAGAAGGTGTTGATGCAGATAGAATTGCATTAGTTGCTCTTTTGAACAAACCAGATAGAAGATTACCCGAGTTTGAGGAATTATGGATTGATTTTTTAGGTTTTGTTATACCTGATCTTTTTGTTGTCGGTTATGGATTGGATTTTAATAAAGGTTATAGAAATCTTGGCGATCTTTGTGTCTTGAAGCCTGAAGTTTATGAAGGTTAGTTTTTTATAGTTCTAGTTTTAATTTTGTTTATGAAAAAGGAGAAGATCTTTAAGGAGCTTGCTAGGGATTTTTTAGCTCTTGGTAGTATTCCTTTCTTTTTGATTGTAGTTGTCAGGGTTTTTATAGCTCCAATTGCTAATTATCAATATTCTCTTTTAGTTAGTTTGGTTGTAATATTTATTGTTACGTTGTTTTTTAAAAATCAAGATTATTTAGCTAGGGGTGTGGTTTTGTTGTTTTTTACTTCTTTGTATTATAATGATAATGTATACACTAATTTTGTTAGGATTGTATGGGTTTTGATGGTTTTTTCTAGTTATTATTTGAAACGTGATAATCTATTGATAGTAAAGGGCATTCTTTTAGGAGTAGTTGCTACAGCCATTGGTTATTTAGTTATTTAATAAAAAACAGAAACTTTTAAATACTATGGTTGATTATAGTTTGCTATGGCGACAACAATTCAGATAAGTAAAGATTTGCAACAGGAACTATCTAGGAGAAAACTCTTTGATAATGAGACCTATGAGGATCTAATTTGGGACTTATTGGAAGATACAATGGAACTTTCTACTGAAACTAAGAAAAATATTGAGATATCTAGAGAACAAGTAAAGAAGGGAAAAGTACATAGTTTTGAATCTGTTATGGATGAGGCGAACTTGTAATGTATTCCATAGAGTTTTCTGATTTATCCAAAAAACAGTTTCTCAAATTACCAAAAGATGTTCAAAGAAGAATAAAATACTCTTTACAGAGAATAAGGATAAGACCTTTCTCATTTGTAAAAAGGTTGGTTGGTTATAATTCATGTAGTCTTAGGGTAGGTGATTATAGGATTATATTAGATATTAATAAAAAAGAAGTTACGATTTTAGTTATTGAAATTGGACATAGAAAAAAAATTTATAAGAAGTGAGTAATATCACTTCACTTCAAAATAATCTTTTGGATGATCACATGATGGACAAATTTCTGGTGCTTCTTCTCCTTCATGAACATAGCCACACTTTCTACAAACCCAAGCTACACTTTCTTCTTTTTTGAATACTGTGTTTTTTTCTAGGTCTTCCAATAGTTTTTGATATCTTTCTTCGTGATATTTTTCTGCAACTGCGATTGCTCTTAATCTTTTAGCTATTTCTGGAAGTCCTTCTTTTTCTGCAGTGTCTGCGAATTGGGGATACATTTCTGATTGTTCATAGTGTTCTCCTGCAATTGCTGCTTTTAGGTTCTCTTTTGTGTCTCCTAATGTTAAGGGTGCTGTAGCTTCAACAGTTATCTCGTTTTCGTCCTTCTTTAGATCATTAATCATTCTGAACAGCCATTTTGCGTGTTCTCTTTCGTTGTCTGCTGATAATAGGAATATCTCTGCTATCTGTTCGAAACCTTCTTTTTTAGCTATCTTTGCGTAGAATGTGTATCTGTTTCTTGCTTGGCTTTCTCCAATGAATGCCTTTGTTAAGTTTTTTATTGTTTCTTCCATGGTTTTGTGTTTTTATTTTAGTTATTTAAGATTTGTTGTTTTTAATTGGTTTGTTTAATAACATTTAAACATAGGTGGTGTTTCGTTGATTTATGAAAAGAATTGAAATAGATCGAACTGAATCTATGACTGAAACAGGAGATTATTATAATATACGTATTTATCCTGACGGAGAAGACACAAAACCAGAAGAGGTGATTAATGCTAGGGATTATGAGGGTGGTGATATTTCAGTACCTCTATCTGCTGTCATGAAATATTTACATTTTCGTCCTTTAGAACCAATTGGAGTGCATAAGGGAACTATTTCCTCATTAAAACCTAATTTAGAGGTAATACTTCAAGCACATAATAAAGCAATTTCTAAGATTAAAAACGGTACATAAATTATTAGTTATTATTTGGATTCATTTTTGGATATTTCTTAATTAAACTAATTCCTTTTTTTATATACTCGTCGAAATTTTTTCTTTTAAGAAATACTGTTTTTAGTTTGTTTTGAAGTTCTACTATGTGTGGATAATTATGATTTGTATAATATTCTGTATCTTCTGGCCAAAATTTTTTAACTTCTGGTGTTAAGGAGGTTAAAGCAAAGGCGGCAATTTCTGCAAGTGCCCAAACTTGACCATCTTTCAATCCTTCTTTCTTATAATTCCTTTTGTAAATTTCAAAATAATGTGAAAGGATTAATTCGTGTGCAGTAATTCTTCTCATAAAAAGAGGATTCTCATTTGCTTGTCTAACTATTTTTGGCGCAGTTCCCCAGTTTGAGATTCCTTTATGTACAAATGAAACAACACACTCGTATTCTGGATAAAACCAATTGTAGCCAGTTGTTTTTTCTATATATCTTGAAAATTTATTATTTATTTCATTCCAGGATTTTTGATATAGTTTCTTTGAGCTTTCTAGAGAAGGTAATGATGTTTTATACAATGAATCTAGTTTAGCTAAAGTTTCTTTTGAAAGGCCAAACTCCCTTGCCATTTTTTTATCATATTTTTTATCAATGATAAATTTGAGTTTCATATTCTTGTTATGTAAATGTTGGTTTAAAATATTTCCTATTGATTGTGAAATTGAATAGATTAGTTTAGAAATCCTTAATAGTTAAGTATCATTTGCCATTTTATGAAGTTTGCTCATATAGCCGATATCCATATTGGTGGTTGGAAAGAAGAAAAGCTCAATTCTTTAGGTATTGAAGCATTTAGAAGGGCTATTGATAATTGTATTGCTGAAAGGGTTGGTTTTGTAATAATTGCTGGTGATTTGTTTAATACTGCTTTGCCAAATATTGATTTAATAAAAGAAGTTAGTTCTATTTTGAGAAAATTAAGAGATGATGAAATTGAGTGTTATGTTATTCCTGGAAGTCATGATTTTAGTCCATCTGGAAAAACTATGATTGATGTTTTGGAGAATGCTGGTTTAGTTGTTAATGTTATGAATGTTGTTAGGGAAGAAGATAGTTTGAAATTGAATTTTACTGAAGATAGAACTGGTGTTAAATTAACTGGACTTTATGGAAAGGCTGCTGGTTTGGAGAAATTAGATTATGATCTTTTAGATAAGAGTAATTTGGAAAGTGAATCCAGTTTTAAGATATTTTTATTTCACCACATACTTGAAGAGTATAAGCCAGGTGGTTTTGAAATGATTGAAGGTATTTCTCTGAATAAATTTCCAAAAGGTTTTGATTATTATGCTGGTGGACATCCACACGTTGTTATGAATGAGAATGTTCAAAATTATGGTGTTGTTACTTATCCTGGTGCTTTATTCCCAAATAACTTTGCAGAGTTAGAGAAGTTTAAAGGCGGGGGATTTTTTATTGTAAATGTTCAGGATTCCAAGATTGAAGAAGTTAAACATGTTTTTATTAAATTAAAAGAAGTAGAAGCTTTGAAAATTGATGTTAGTGGTATGGGCTCAATTTCTGCACAAGATTTTATTTTGGAAAAAGTTAGAGATTTGGATGTAACTGATAAAATTGTTTTATTGAGAGTAAAAGGTGTTTTATCGTCGGGAAAAGTTAGCGATATTGATTTTGGTGAAATTTTTTCTTTATTGGATAGTGCTTATATTACTCTAAAGAATACTTCTAAATTACAAAGCAAAGAAATTGTTGATCTTGAAGTTGAAATTGGTAGTACTGAAGACATTGAAAGCAAATTTATTGGTGAATTTAAAAGCGATTTTAATTCTACTGATGTTTCTAATTTTATTGATATCTTGAATGACGAAAAACAAGAAGGTGAAACAAATACTAATTTTGAAAATCGTTTGGAGAAAAATATGATTAAAGTTTTAGGTTTGGGTGATTTTTGGAATGTTAATTAAAAAAGTAAAACTTAGAAATATAAGGAGCTACAAGGAAGCAGAAGTTAAATTTCCTACTGGTTCTACTTTGCTAAGTGGAGATGTTGGAAGTGGAAAGTCTACTGTTTTATTGGCTATTGAGTTTGCTTTATTTGGAACAAGGAGAAGTGGATTGTCTGGTGCTGTTTTGTTGAGAAATGGTGAAAACACTGGTTCTGTTGAGTTGGAATTTGAGTTAGATGGTAAGGAAATTAAAGTTGTTCGTAATTTGATTAGGGGTAAAGCAAGCGTTGCTCAAGATGTTGGTTATATTGTAATTGATAATGAAAGAAAAGATTTGAGTTCTACAGAATTGAAACAAGAAGTTATTAGTTTATTGAATTATCCGCAAGAATTTTTAACAAAAAGCAAAGATTTGATTTATAGATATACAGTTTATACTCCTCAGGAAGAAATGAAGCATATTCTATTAGAAAATCCTGAAGAAAGATTGAATATTTTACGTCGAGTTTTTGGAATTGATAAATACAAAACTGTTATTGGAAATTCTAAGTTCTTTGTTTCTAAAATAAAAGGTAAAGTTAAGGAGTTTTCTGGTTTTGTTTCTGACCTTGAGGATAAGAGAAGAAGTAGGGAAAGAATTGGTGAAAAAATAAACAAATTAAATGAAGATATTTTGAGATTGAATCCTTTAATGGAAACTGCTTCTGGTGAATTGGGAAAAAAGAAGGATGAAATTGGTTTGATTGAGGGTAAAATTAATAGATTGAATGAAGTAAAAAATTTAGTTTCTGGTAAAAGTTCTAGAATCGAAGGCGTAAAAAGTAATATTGAAAGATTTAGAAAAGATTTAGAAATTTTAGGTAAGGAAATTTTGGAGTTGAATTCTGATGTTAAAGAAAAAATTGATTTAGATAAGTTGAAATCACAAATCAGGGAAAAAGTGGTAGAGATTTCTAATTTAGAAATGAAAATTGATTCCATTAAGAAAACTGTTAGAACATATGAGATTACTATTGAACATTCTAAGGAGATAAAGGGAAAATTCCATGAGTTAGATAAATGTCCTACTTGTAAACAAATTGTTCAAGAAACTCATAAGAAATCTATTTTTATTGAACAAGATAAAGTAATTGCTGAAACTGAGAAAGAATTAGAGAGTTTTAAGGAAAATCTCGAGGGTAAATTGAATTTAATTAATATTTATAAAAAGGATTTGGAAAAATTGAAAAATAATGAAAGAGAAATTGAATTGAATAATCTAAAGTTAAGTAACCTTAATGATAAAAAAAGCAAAGAGAATAATTTAAAAGAAGAAATTGTAAAAATTGAAGGTGAGTTAAATTCTCTTGAAGTTGAATTGAAGACTTTGAAAGTTGAATTATATGAATTTGAAGGTGTAAATGAAATTTATTCTAAGTTGAAATTGGACTTGGATGGTTGTTTGGATAATTTGAAAAAAATTGAAGTCGAAAAATCTGGTATTGAAAGAGAAATTGCTACTAATAAAATATTTTTGGAAGACCTTGAGAAAGAAATTCTAGAGAAAGAAAAAGTTAGGTCAAATATTGAAAAATTAGTTGGTGTCCAATCATTTTTTGAGAAAGATTTTATCAATCTAATGGAAACGATTGAAAAAAAGATAATGTTGAAGGCATTTAGTGATTTTAATGAGTTGTTTAAGAATTGGTTTGAAATTTTGATGGACAATGAGTTATTGAAAGTTGGTGTTAATGAACAATTTACTCCGGTTATTGAGCAAGCTGGACATGATATAGATTATTTGCATTTGAGTGGTGGGGAAAAAACTGCTGCTGCTTTGGCTTATAGGTTGGCTCTAAATCAAGTTATTAATGATATGATGTCGTCAATAAAGACTAGAGATTTGATTATTTTGGATGAACCTACTGATGGATTTTCTGAAACACAGTTGGATAGATTAAGATTAGTTTTGGATGAATTAAATATTAAACAAGTAATTTTAGTTAGTCATGAATCTAAGATTGAAAGTTTTGTTGATAATATTATTAGTTTAAGTAAGAAGGATCATGTTAGTGAAATTACATAATCTTTATATTTGTTTAAGGTTTGTTTTAGTTATGGTTGCTGGAATACGTGTTGACTACGCTAGTGGATATCGAGGTCCATACTTAAATCAAAAACGATTAAGAGAAATATTATATCCTTTGATTGTAAAAGAGGGAAAAGAACATAAAACACCCCCTAAAAGAAGACTAGAAGTCGGGTTAAAACTTAAAAAACCATTAACAGAACTTACAAAGAAAGAGACAAAAGGAAGAGGAAGAGCTGCAAAAAAAATTAAAGAAACACTTGACGATAGTTTCCCACAATGAAACCGCAATCAATTCTAATTTTTGGTCCACCAGGTAGTGGAAAAGGTTCTCAAGCCGTACAATTGGCGGGAAAGTTGGATCTTTGTCATTTTTCTACTGGTGATATGTTTAGGGGATTAAAAGAAAAAGCAGACTTGGATGAATTGGAGCAAGAAATTCTAAATACAATGACCATTGATGATGGAAATTTGGTAAGTGATGAACAAACAATAAAATTATTTGGTAAGAGGTTAGATGAACTGCCGGATAAAAAACTACTTTTAGATGGAATTCCAAGAACAGAAAATCAGGCTAATCAATTAAATGAATTAGTAGATGTAGAATTTTTGATTTATCTGGATGTTCCTGATGAAGAACTGGTTAGAAGAATTCTAGATAGGGGCAGGGTTGATGATACTGAAGAAACAGTTAAAAAAAGAATACAAATATTCAAAAAAGATACTCTACCGATTTTAAATAAATATTCTGAGAGAGTAATTAAGATTAATGGGCATCAGGCCCTAGAAGAAGTACAAAAAGAAATTATAAGTAAATTAAAAGCCTAATTATTTTTTATGCAACAAATTTTTGTTGAACCAACATTTTACTTCTTTCTGATAAAAAAGTGTAACCATGTATTTTTTTTACTTCTTGTGTAAAATATCTATCTGAAAGTCCTTCTATTGTGTCATTGTATGCTGTTATTGCATTAAGTAATCCACCATCATTTGTTAACAATCCAACTGGTTGATCTGAACGTGAAGCCATATATACAGCACTACATAATAATCTAAGGTCTACAGGTGATAATCCGAATGATTTTAAACATCTTAATCCAACATTTATTTCTCTGAAATTTGAATTTAGCCTTTCATTATAATTTACAACTCTTTTTTCTAATTTATCCCTTAATTCTGAAAAGACATTATTTAATTCTCTAAAAATTCTTAAGTCTCTATCTATATGTATCTCTTGAATTACTCCTCTTGTTGTAACTATGTTTTCATTTCTATCAATTTCTTTTAATAATTCAACTACGTATCTTGTACATTCTTTCGGATTCCAATTACGATATTTACTTTTATTAAGTGTTTTTTCTATATACCCTTTTTCTTCATCTGTTAATTCACATGTGGGTGTGCAGGCACAAGTATCTAGAAATAGGTTACCTACTCTTGAGGCGCAGTTCCCCAATACATCCATATTGCGTTCTGGGTAACTATATCTTTCTCTTCCAAGCAGATGTACGTTTTCTAGTGGTTTCATTCTCTAAAAGTATAGTTTTTCCTTGTTTTATATATCTAACTATGTGGGCCAAAAAGTTAGTTTTATAAGAAAGAGCAATAATATATTCTCATGAAAAAGAGGTTAGAAGGTTTTATTATCATATTTGTAGTGTTTTTTGTTCTAGGAGGTCTTATTTATTTTAGTGAAACTGGTGATATTCCTTATAACGCCAGATTTTCAGATTATAATAATGAGTATTACGTTTCTTTAGGTGGTGATGATGGAAATGTTGGAAGTGTTGATTCTCCTTTTAGAACTATTAATTATGCAGTTAATCAAATGAGTACCTCGGGTGGTGATGTTGTTTATGTTAGGGGTGGAAGATATTACGAAGGTGTATATGATTTTGTTAGTGGTGTTGATGGTAATCTAAACACTTTAATGGCATATAATGGTGAGGATGTTACTCTTGATGGTTCACAATTAGTGGAAAACTGGGTTGAAGATGAATCTAATATTTATAGGGCCCCC
>CAZUEV010000003.1:0-20160 GCA_964619355.1 Candidatus Woesearchaeota archaeon | reverse complement strand
GTTAGCATCAGTGGTTTGGGGCCACTAGACCCCGGTTCAAATCCGGGCATTCTCATTTTTTTATAATGAATAATTTGTTTAAGTATCACTAGAAAATTAAAAATAATAATTATTTCTTTTTAGCAGGGGCCTTAGTATCTACAGTTTCTTCAGGCTTTTCTTCAGCTTTCTCGCCTTCTTTAGCTTCTTCTTCCTTCTTTTCTTCAGCAGCCTTCATAACTTTCTCTCTTTCTTCATCTAATTTGGCTCTAACAGTTTTTAATTGATCATCCAATATCTTCTTTTTCTCGTCGCTGGTTTCAGTAGATTCAGAATTTATTTCCTTATCATACTTGCCTTCATCAACTTCTATTCCAGCTTCTTTTGGAAATTTACCTTCAACTAATATACCAAGAGGAACACAACTACCAATAACAGTTTTAACAGCAGATTTCAAATTATTAACCAAAAGAGAATCCATCTTTACTTTAGCAATCTTAATTACTTGCTCAATAGACAAATTACCTTTCTTATCTAAATGAGGATATCCTGAACCTTTATCTAAATTAAGTTCTTTTTTTATCAATCCAGAAACGGGAGGAGTACCAACTTCTAATTCAAAAGCTTTAGTATCAGTATCTACAGTAACCTTAACAGGAACTTTCATTCCTTGCATACCTTCTGTCTTCTTGTTGATTTCTGCAAGAATTGCTTGCATGTCTACACCCAACGGACCAAAAGCTTGACCCATTGCAGGACCTGCACTAGCTTTCCCACCATCAACAATGACATCAACTGTTTCTTTACTCATCTTCGCCTTCCTCTCTCCTAATAACCTTCAATGAATCCAATTTAACTGTAATCGGAATTGAAACTGCTGCCTCCAATAACTCCACAACAACTTCCTCCTTGAGTTTGTCAATTCTTATAACCTTTGCCTTTTCTCTTTTGAAAGGACCACTAATAATCTCAACAATATCATTATCTTTAATGTTCATTTGAGTCTTTGTTTGTTCCAACATTGGTTCGACTTCAGAATACTCTAATGGTTTCTTCAACAATTCTTTAGCATAAGGAACTCCTTGAAATGACTCTTCAGCATCAGATCTAGCTTTGGCCTCAATAAAAATATATCCTCTAAGCCCGTGCGGTCTAAATAAACTATAAACTGCAAGTCCTTTCTTATCAACATTAGAAGATACAAAGTCAAGAACTTGATCTTCCCTGTTTGCAGTGGTCCTTAATACAAAAATTTGTGATTCCATTTTAACTTAATACTTTCCAAACAACATGAATTATAAAACCAATAGCGCCAATAACAGCTATACCTATTGCAGTAACTTTGACTATTGTCCTAAACTCTTCTTTTCCAGGTTTTTTAGTAACTCTAAAAACCCTTCTAGACTGAGTTATAAAACTCTTAAGTTTCGTAACCAATGTGCGTTTTGTTTTTTGCTCTTCCATTTTCTTAGTGTAAATTCAAAGAAAATTCAATGATATGAGAGAAAAATCTCAATTTATAAGGGTTTCTATGTGTTCAGTAGATCGCAAAGTAAATTAAGACTAGCTAGATCTTCTTTACTTTGCGCTGGTTAAAAAGATAGGAACTAAAGCTTCAAACTTGGTTTATCATTGCTGGAACTGTAATTCTAACAGAAATGATCCTAAAAGAGCATATTAAAGGTAATGTAATAGTGGCCCAACAGCAATTCCCTACAATTATTAGTATCATATTTAGCGATTAAAAGTTATGAAGAATCAAAATAATAGAGCTCACGCTAGGTTAGTTATTCCTTCTGGTTTTTGAGAGTAAAGAATTGCTCCAAATAATTTAGCAGTAACTAATGGTTTTTCAATTTCAATGTGAAATACTAAAGCAACTAAGAAATTCACTAAAACCCATACATTATACAGACAAACAGACCACATAAAATAAAACAATCTCACCGAATAATATTTTGATGTTGTTCTTGGTTTAAAATCTCCTTTAACTCTGTAAGATGTTTCAATTCCCCATCTTTTGCTATACCATTTGAAATAATAATGTGCTAGTTGTTCAGGCATTGAAATATTTGTTGCGAATGCTCTTTGTGTCCCTGTTTTATCATCTACGAAAACAAGCTTAAACCTTGCTCTATTGTATTTTCTATAGCCCATAGCATAATCTATGATCTTTGATTGCATTCCACTATATTTAGCCATATATTTTTGAATTTTTACATTCTTGATGGCAGGCATAAGAAATTCAATTCTTAATTCTTTTAGAAGATTGATTATTTCTGAATTAAAAAATCCTCTATCAAGGTAAACATATCTTACTTTAACTTTTGATTTTGCATATTCAATTAACTTTCTAACAACTTTTGCTTTAGTTGTAAATTTGTGCATTGGCAAAGCAAGTAAGGTAAATCTTTTTCCATTTTCAACTACATTTATCGTAATATATCTAAAGCAGTGAGAAGTTCCATCTTTTGGTTTTGTTTCACAAACCATGTAGTCATTTTTATCTCCATAGTACATTTGTTCCGTTATGTCAATTGCTAAGTCAACTTTTCGTTTGAATGGCTTATGTTTAGTTGCTGATTTGATTAAAACATCAAATGCTTTTATGAATAACTTTTCAACATAATCTACATCAAGTTTCTTGATGTGATGGATAACTGTGTTTGATGCAGGAGTATTTTCTTTTAATAATTCAAAAGTTTTAGATCCATTGTTAGTAAAATCATGGTTCATTGCAACATAGGTTAATAAGTCAAGAAAATCTTCTTCAGAATAATTAGAGTTATGATGCATCTTTAAATCTATCAAAGGATATATCTGTTTCTTGAGAAGTTTTGTAATCTTTCTTATTTCTTTAGACTTCAGATTATGAAAAGATTTATTAAATTCCTTTGTTTTACTTTCTTTATTGGGGTTCATTCCGGACTCCATGCCAGGAGAGATATTCTTTAAGCGGAGTTTCTCTTCTGGTTTATATTATTTAGTTATATATTATACTATAAGGTTAACTAATATTTAAATATTATTGTAGCGAAGAATAGAAAAGTTTATATATTAACCAAATAGGTTAAGTATTATGATAGATCCGCTCCCAAAATGGATTATGAAGCACTACTCTAAATTATGGACTAAATTCAAAGATAAACAGTTTACTCACCAAGAAGCAGACAATTTGTTGAAAATTACTAATACAAGCATAGTTTTGTCTAGGTTGAAGAAGTTTGGTTGGTTAGAATTGGCTCTTAACCCAAATGATTCTAGAAAAAGATTATATAAACTAAAAGATCCTTTAAAAGCAGTTAAAGAGATTGGACAATAATATTTATTTTTTAGCCATCTCCCATAGTGAATTGAAATATTGTTTGAAACTTTTCATTACTTCCTTATTGGTTATTCTAATTACTAATGGGTTTTCAACCAAGATAATAATACAAGTTTTATCTTTATAAATCATGACTTCAGTGGGCGTAGAATGGGACATAAATTTTAATTTATATCTATCAGAATTCATCATAAATTCAATTCTTTTAGAATTTCTGAGATTTTCATTATAAATTATGTTTGTAATTATTCCTCTTTCAGCTCTTGCGCGGGAATATTTTGGAAAAAATATTTCAGCTTGTTTAGTATTCTTTCCAAGGCCCGCCCCAAAAATATAATTTCTATCTCCGAATTTACATTCTTCTAATAGATCTTCAAATATGGTTTTCATTCCTTTCCATCCCTGAAAAACTTCTATGTTTACTGAAGTTTCTGTTTTTTTAAATTGTGTTAAGAGAATTGGGAGCATTTCTTTAACTATCTTTTTTTCAGATTCTAGTTCTTTTTCTTTTTGGTCAATAAAATTAAGAATATGTTTAGGATTCGCAGGACTAAAATGGGCCACTCCATTTTTTTCCACTTTTGAAATAATGCCTTTTTCTAAAAGTCGATTAGTAATGTCATATATATTTGAGGGAGAAACTTCTGCTTTTTTTGCCAGATTTGTTTTTGTGGTTTCTCCGAGTTCTAAAAGTGCCTTATAAACTTTGATTTCTCCATCAGTAAGTCCTATCTTTTTTAACTCTTTCAATGTCATAAAAATAGGTATAAACTGGATTATTTAAGCTTTTTGATTGTAGTCTTGTTAAGGAACACCCTCCTTTAAATAAGCATGATTGCTCCCTTATTATAATACTCTATTTTACATAAAATAACAATAAGAGTAATAAAACAATGGAAATAAATATAGAAGAATGGCGTAGAATGTCCAAAGTAATGGTCCATAATTTTAGTGGCCCTCTCTCTTTTAGGGTAAATGGTCCCCTTTCAGAAGGTTGTATGGCTCAATTTGATTTAAGTGAATTTTTAGTTGAAGAAAAAGATGGCACTTATTTAATCATTAACTACACATTGGCAGATTTTGGAAAGCGAAGAATTGGAAAAGAATTAATTGATAATGTTGATGAAAGAGGAGTTGCAATGAAAGTTGCCTATACTGCTGCGAGAGAGAAAGGATTAAAGCTCTCTGACCTATATGGAATTAGATACTCAGAAGAGCTTATTCAAAGATTAGAGAAAGATGAATAAATATTGAAAATGGAAGAAATATCTATAAATGAAAATAATAATGTTTATAAAGAAATAGAATCTAATATGGATATTAGAGGTGTAAATGTGAATTATGTTATCCTGAATGGAAAATTAACAAAAAAAGAGGAAGCAAATATTTCGGTATTTAATAAAGCAATGTTCTTTAACTTTGCTGTTTATGATTCTATGAAAGTTGTCAAAGGAGAATCCTTTTTTCCTGAATTTCATGTTGATAGGTTAATTGAATCGGCAAAGATTATCAAATTAGAACACAAGTTTACCAAAGAAGAAGTACTACAATGGATTGAAATGCTCATCGAAAAAAATAATTTACATGATGCTATGATTAGGTTTCTTCTTCTCGGTGCTGGCGGACCACAAGAAGAGCCACAGTTGTTCCTATTTCCAGTGGGATTAACTTTTTATCGAAGTGGAGATTATAACAGAGGAGTAAAAGCAATAACTTTTCATGGGGAAAGACCAATCCCACAATCTAAATCAAAAGATTTATTAATTAATTTTATGGCTTTACGTGAAGCAATACACCAGGATGCGAAAGATGCTTTATTAGTTGATTCAGGTGGATGTATTCGCGAGGGTACAAGAACAAATTTCTTCGCAGTGAAAAATGGGAAAATATATACTGCTCCCCTAACCGAAGTTTTAGAAGGAGTTACTAGAAAAATAGTGATTAAGTTAGCAAAAGAAAATAATATTGAAGTTATTGAAAAGAAAATCAAAGTAAGTAAATTAAAGGAGTATGATGAATTCTTTTTCACTAGTACCAGTATGAATGTTTTGCCAATTGCTCAAATTGATGATTATGAAATACCAGGTAATGTTGGCACCACCACTAAGAAATTGATTAAATTATTCAAAAATTACTATCGTAAGGAGGTTTTTCAAGATGAAAACGCAGAATAAAGAAAAACTTGTTCCAAAATATTGGTATAATATTGTTCCATTTTTAACTAAGAAAGGCTGGCAAGTTCCCCCCCAATTAGATTCTAAAACATTGAAACCAATGAAAGTTTCTACACTTTCTAGAACTTTAGTCAAGGAACTTGCCAAACAAGAATTGAATGCTGCCGAATATATGAAAAAAGAAAAAATTCTAATTCCAAAAGGGATCATAAAATTATATAAAAAATATCGCCCCACCCCATTAGTAAGGGCAAGAGGTCTAGAGAAACATTTGAAATTAAAGAACGTAAAAATTTATTATAAAAGAGAAGATGCAAGTGAAATAGGTAGTTACAAATTAAATTCTGCTTATGTTCAGGCTTATTATGCAAAAAAAGAAGGAGTACATATTTTTGTGGGAGATACTGGCCCAGGTAATTGGGGGATGGGGATGGCTCTGGCCTGTAAGGAATTGGGTCTTAAGGCCATAATTTACATGGAAGAGAAAAATTACAAAGAAAAAATCAGAAAAGTTAGAGTGATGGAGAAACTTGGGGCAATAGTTAAACCGATAAAAACAAAACAAGGAACTATCGCGGCAAGTATTAGTGAAGCTATGAAACTAGTAAATGAACATCCTAAAAATAAATTAAGTCTCGGTTGTTTAACCGCTTATTCTGCATTACACAATACAGTTATTGGTTTAGAATTAAAGAAACAATTGGAAGAAAAGAAAATTCATCCAGATGCCTTGATGAGTGTTGTTGGTGGAGGAAGCAGTTTTTCTGGATTTATTTTTCCATTTATTGAAAGTCATGAAGGTAAGACCGAATTTATTGCAATAGAATCGGCTAGTGTTCCTAGCTTTACCAAGGGCAAATATAGATATGAAAATCCAGATTTCTTAGGTTTAATGCCACGATCTAAAATGTATACCTTGGGAGTTAAATTTATTCCTAAGAACTTAGGTGCAAGCGGATTAAATTATCATGGAAAAAATCCTTTACTTTCTCTTTTGGTAAATAAGGGGGTAGTAAAAGCAATATCTTACACCCATAATGAAGTAGATAAGTTGCAAAAGCTTTTTCAGAAAATAGAAGGAATAAAACCGGCAGCCGAAGCTTGTTATGCAATTAAAGGGGCAATTGAGAAGGCCAAGGAATGGAATGGTCAATATAAAACAATTGTTTTTTGTCTTACTGGCAATGATGAAGAATTAAATATTTATAAGGACTGAAAATGTGTGGTATAAATGGAATCATTAATTTTTCTTTTCCAATTGAGAGTTCTTTAAAGATAGTAAACTCTATGAATCAGTTTTTAGATCACAGAGGTCCTGATGACAAGGGAACTTTTGTTTCTAAGAATAAAAATGTGGTTTTTGGCCATGCTAGGTTAAGTATTGTTGATGTAAAAAGAGGTCATCAGCCGATTATTGTAAATCATAAAGGGAATGAGTACGCAATCACTTTTAATGGAGAAATTTATAACCATAATGAATTAAGAAAGGGGCTGCGTAAGGAAGGCTATAAATTTAAAACCCATTCTGATACGGAAGTAATTTTAAAATCTTATATTGAATGGGGATATAAATGTGTTAAGAAATTTGTAGGAGCTTTTGCTTTTGCAATTTATGATGGAAAGAAAAATATAGTTTTTATGGCTCGTGACAGGACTGGGATAAAACCGTACTATTATTCATTGTTAGAGGATGGAACTTTATTATTTAGTTCTGAACCTAAGGGAATTTTGGGACATCCTGGTTTTAAGAAAGAACCTGATAATACAACAATTGCTGATTATTTTTTGGGAATGCTTACTTTTGCTGGGGGAAATGCTGGTCTGGATAAATCTTTCTTTAAGGGAATTAATGGATTTAACCCTGGAACGTATGCCATTTTTAGTAAGAATGGTTTAAATATTAAAGAATATTGGGATATTCCCATTTTTACAAAACAACTAGATACGAAAAGAAAGGATTTTGTCAAATATTTAGGAGAAGAAGTTGAAGAAGCAATTAAAATCAGACTGCCAGATGAAGTTAAGTTTGGAACAGCTTTAAGTGGAGGATTAGATTCTACTATAATCACTGCAGTTGCTGATGAAAATTTTGATGGAAAATTCATTTCTTCATCTATTAAATTCAAAGGAGATACAAAAAATCCTGATTTTGAACACGCACAAATTTTTGCAAAACAGAGAGGTATCAAGTTGCTTACTCCAAATCTAACTGCTGAGAAAATGATTTCTGACATTGACTTTATGATTGAGGCTATGGATGAACCACACGACACAATAAGGCAACTTGGGATGTTAGCAAATTATAGGACATTACATAAAGCCGGTTGCAAGGTTGTTTTAACTGGAGAAGGTGCAGACGAATTTAATTTAGGATATTATCACAAATTTCCCGGATTGAAATTAGATAAAGAGCAGTGCAGTACTTCAAAGAAATTTAGAGCATTATGGAAAAAGAGAGTCCCCCATTGTAGCCAGTATTTTACTAAAGATTTTTTAGATTCAATTAATTTTGAAAAAGTGATTGATTATAATGTTTCTAATTATTATGATAAATGTAAGAGTAAGAACCCTATAGAAAGAATGCAGTACTTTTATGCTAAGAAATTCTTAAAATTTCTGCAGGATGCTAATGATAGGTGTAGTATGATAAATTCTGTAGAAGCAAGACTTCCTTTCTGCGATCATAAGGTAATCAAAATCGCTTTAGAAGTTCCTATGTGGGAGAATTTGAAAGGAGGAACTGAAAAATTTGTTTTACGTGAAGCGTTTAAAAATAAGATTCCTAAAGAAATTTATGAAAGGAGAAAGGCTCCATTGCCTGCAAATGAAGAAATGAAATTGCATAAGTTAGTGGCAAAAGAATTAGATAAGAATATCAAACATGCCTCCTCTGGAGTTTGGTCTATCTTAAATAAGGAGTATATTAAACAGCTGAACAACCTATTTAAAAACAGAATAAAAGAATTAGAGAATCATTTAGGAAAGGGAAAAGGGGGAGAATACTTGACTGCTTGGCTACCAATTAATCAAGAAGTAGAAATTAGAACTAATCATGTTTTTAGTGTTCTTACATTTATTAGATGGTATCAGATGAACTTTGCTTAGATAACCCCTTAAGAATTATCTTTGGAACTTATCTTCCTTAGATTCATTTAAAATTTACTTTGCGATCTACTGGTGTTAGGCAAATTAAGATCTATCGTACTCACAAGAACCTGTTTCAGGATTATGATATTCGCAAGGGAAACATTCTTCCATTGAAACTTCAGCACCTTGCAGAGGACAATCAACAAATTGATCACTAAGTTCAGCACCAGAATTATGTTTGCCTCTACCTCCATGATCTCTGTGAGGTAGTTCTGACAAAGATCTATTCATAAAATAGCTATCCATTTTCTAAACGAAATCAATCCCAAGCTCTTCCTCAATCTCTTTCTTCTTCTTGTCGTCTCTCTTCTTATTGCTTGGACCAATTATTTGAGGACTAGTAACACCAGTTATAATCAACATAACCCTCAATGTCTTATCCAAATCTTCAGAAATCTGAGCTCCCCAGATGATTCTTGCATCTTCAGCTAATTTTGCACCAATATCATCAACAACTTCCTTAGCTTCAGCCAATGTTAAATCAGATCCACCAATGACATTAATCAAAGCACCACTAGCACCAGACACATCAACATCAAGTAAAGGATTATTTACAGCTTTATCAACTGCTTCCGCAGCCCTATGCTCAGTATCAGACTCACCAATACCAATCATAGCTACACCACCTTTTCCCATTATAGTTCTAATATCAGCAAAATCCAAGTTAACTAATCCAGCTTTAGTGACCAACTCAGCTATTCCTTTAACAGCATTAGTCAAAATCTCATCAGCAACTTTAAATGCAGTATGTAATGGCAAATCAGGAGCCAACTCCAACAATTTCTCGTTAGGAATCACAATCAAAGTATCAACAATGGATTCCAATTTCTCCAATCCATAAATTGCATTCTGATATCTCCTATTTCCTTCCATCTGGAATGGCAAGGTGACAATGGCGACAGTTAATGCACCCAATTTTTTAGCCAAATCGGCCACAATTGGAACACTGCCTGTGCCAGTACCTCCACCCAAACCGCAAGTAATAAACACCATATCTGAGCCTTTTATCACATCTCTGAGCTCATGTTCACTTTCTCTGGCAGCCTCTTCACCAACTTGAGGGATACTTCCTGCTCCCAAACCACCAGTTATTTCTTTTCCAATCAAAACCTTCATAGAAGCATTACAATAAAGCAAATCTTGGGCATCTGTATTTATAGCTATAGTTTCTGCCCCAGTTATCCCAACTTCACTTATTCGATTAATCGTATTATTACCAGCACCACCGGCACCAATCACCTTGATCCTTGCTCTCTGCTTTGCGAGAATTTCTTCTAGCTCTTCATCAATATTACTCAACTTTCTCGGACTAGGCTCGGAAGTAGACTCTTCCTGCAAATTAACGTTCCTAATGATAGAATCCATTTATAACACCTTTATTGGTTTGCCAGGAGAAATGCTCAATAACTTTTAAATTTATTTATTCTCGAGTGGTTACTTCTTTTCTTCATCTGAAATGCTAAGCTTTTTAAGCCCTTTAACAAGCCTTTTAAGCCTTTCAGCGAATACTTTTTGAATTTCTTCAGGAATACTAATTTTTGTCTTAATTTTAACATCCCCTTCCTTATAATCCACCGAAAACATATCTTTCTTCAAACCAAGTTCAATTTCGAGAATAGAAATTATTTGTTCTTTCTTATCTTCAACTTTTCTTATAGCCTTAACATCATATACTAAATCCCTACCTGCTAAAGGATGATTAAAATCAACAACAACCCTACCACCAGTAACGCTCCTTACAATACCAATCATTCCGTCAGCATTTATTTGTAGGCCCGGAAAAGGATTCATATCTTGTTTCTTAAAAATAGACATAGAAACAGTACGAATTAACTTGGGGTCTTTCTTACCAAAAGCGTCTTTCAGTCCAATATCGAATGTGTATTCTTTACCAACGTCTTTTTCTCTAAGATTACTGTCCAAACCTTTCAAAATATGATGATTTCCAATACAAACAATTCTAGGACCATAACTAGCTTTAGTAGAATGTATCCCCTCGCTTTTAGCAACTTTCTCAACAGTAGTATCAAACACTCTGCCATTAGCTTTTACTTTACCAGTATATTCTATTTCAATAAAGTCGCCTTCCTTTATCAATACCATAAACTGCGAGAAACAAATCTACTTTTAAATGTTGCTAATTTATTTTTTATTCATAAATCAAATATTCACTAGTTAAGATTTGCTCCATCGTTGAGATGTTCCAGATAATCCATGCACCTCTCAGATAAATCACCATAAGATGCAGTTCCATTACTAAGCGAATCTCTAAATGAAGGGTTATATTCTAAGTATTGTTTATGTATATCGTATAAAAAATATTCAGATCTCGCATTCACAACATCTGATGTTTCTTTCCAATCGTTAAATAAATCCATATACGAAACTTTTCCATCTCTAAGTGAATCTCTCAGGGAAAGACTATCTTCCAGATGTTTTTGAAATAATCTATCTAAATATATCCCATCCTCTACTAATTGAGTTTCAGATTCAATTAACTGAAGTCTAGCTTCTCTTTTTTCAGCCAGATAAGTATCTTGTCTATGGGGAGAGCTAAGAGCATAAACACAGAAACTAGTAAAAGCTATAGGTATAAACAATAAACCAAGAGAAACTATCCAATCATTTTTGGAGAATTTATTATAGTTTCCCCTAGTTTTTCCTTTAAGTTTCATTTTATTCTCCAAACCTTCTTTCTCTCATTTCTAAGAATTTTTCATTCCACTCTGAAAAATAAGGAGAACTATTAGTAAGAGTGTCTTCACCAACTGCATTTATTACAATAACATCATCTAGAGATCCATTACAACCATCGTCTCTGAAAATGACCCTGCACCTATGATTTGCATCATTCGCATTGAATCCAAAACCCTTTTCATCTACATACATATGACCATCTGAGTTCAATGTAACTTCGCTTGGCAATATTTCTGAAGGTGAAGGAATTCCTTTATTTTCCAATCTAGCACAATACTCGCAACCAACAACAATACCTGCAAAAAGAGAAGTTGTAATTGCCACATTCCTTATTTTCTTATAATCAATTTTCATTTTTACTCCTTATTGTTACTCCAAGATAGCAAAAGGGCAACATTTAAATATTGGTTGTCACATGTTATGACTACTATGAACGCAGAAGAATTGATAGAATTGGGATTCAACAAAAATGAAGCTAAAGTATATCTATCACTAATAAAGTTCAGAGAATCAGACGCACACAGAATAATTCAAGATACAAAATTCCATAAAAACATAGTGTATGATAATCTAGACAAATTAATAGAAAAAGGATTAGTAACTTATATCTTAAAAGAAGGAAAAAAAATATTCAAAATTGCTTCTCCAAACATGCTAATAGAACTCTTCAACGAAAAAGAAAAAGAAATTCAAGAGAAGAAAGAAAAAGCCAAGAAGATCGCAGAAGAAATAAATAAATTATCAAAACAAGTCAGATACAAACAAGAAGCAAACATTTATAGGGGGATTAAGGGAATAAAGTCTTTCTACAAGGAAACCTTGGAAGGAAAAGATTATGTAGTCTTTGGTGCCCCCAAAAGATCTCTTGAGACAATGGGGGAAACTTTCTGGAAAAATTATAATTTAAAAAGAATTGAGAAAAAAATCAAAGTAAGAATGATATTCAATCCTTCAATTAAAAGTTATGGAAAAACAATAGTAAACAAGTTAACTCTAGTAAAGTATTTTGATAATGATTTTGAACCTTTAACAGAAACACATATTCAAGAAGACAAAGTTGGAATCATAGTTTGGACTGAAGAACCAATTTTATTTTTAATTAGAGACAAAAATGTTGCCAATAGTTATTTAAAATTCTTTGAAAATATGTGGAAAATAGCAAAAAGGTAATAGACAATATTTTAGAAAAACTTAAAAACAAACTAGCTCCATGAATTATCAATGGATAAAAAGATAGCACAGGTGTCTGGTCTGAAAGTTGGTGGTTTTGTTATTTTTGATGGTAAAGCTTGCAAAATAACAGATATGCAAATATCAAAGACTGGAAAACATGGTCATGCAAAAGCAAGGATATCTGCAGTCGGAATAATAGACGGATCAAAAACAATAAAAGTTTACCCTGGCCATGATAAAGTTGAAGTACCAATAATAGAAAAAGAAGGTGCACAGATACTTTCAATTCAAGGTGACTCGGCAAACGTAATGGACACAAAAACATACGAAACGTTTGATTTAAAAATACCTAGCGACCTGAAAGGAACAGTAAAAGAAGGGGATACAATAACTTACTGGATAATTATTGGACAAAAAGTAATGATGAAGGGAAGATAAGATGGCAAAATTTGAAGAAGCACAAAACAGATTATTCAAAAATGTATTTGTATGCAAGAGATGTAAGTCTAAACAGAGAGCAAACATTATAAAAGTACTTCAAGGAAAAGTTTTATGTAGAAAATGTGGGGGAAAAGCTCTAAGACCTAAGAGAAAATCTAAATGAGCCTTTATAGTTTTTTCCTACTTAATGTGGATTATACTTTACTAATCATACTTGGTTTAGTTCTAACAGTGTTCTTATTAATTAAAAGAAAAAAAGTTGAGTTACACAAATTATTGTTTCCACTTATTTACTTAATTATGTACAAAACAAAATGGGGACTTAAATCAATGGATAAGTTCGCCAAAAAAATATCTAAAAGAACAAAAAATATTCTAACTTATACTTCAATTACAACTGGTTTTATTGGAATGGCATTCATTCTTGTTACATTTTTACAATCGGTTTATAGATATTTCTTCATTGAAAGAGATATGGTTGTTGCACCATTACTTCCAGGGGCAACAATACCTGGTTTACCAAAATTAAGTTTCTTACATTGGATAATTGCCATTTTTATTCTTGCAGCAGTGCATGAATTTTCACATGGTTTATTCGCCAGAATGCACGGAATAAAAGTTAAATCTTCAGGATTTGCTTTCTTTGGAATTTTATTACCAATCATACCTGCAGCATTTGTTGAGCCAGATGAAAAGCAGATGGTAAAAGCATCAAAGAAAAAACAATTAGCAGTTCTATCTGCAGGAACATTTGCCAATTTCATAACGGCGTTTGTGTTCTTCATAATTCTAATGTTCGTAATGTCTCCATTAGCAGGGATGGCTATAGCTGGTCAGCAAGGAGTTGTAGTTGGAGCAGTTGATGATGGTGGCCCGGCAGAGATGGGAGGGTTACCTACAGGAGAAAGAATATTAGATATCAACGGACAAGAAATAAATAATTTAGAAGAGTTTTTCTTGATATTGAATTCTACAGTAGCATATGAAAAAATAGATGTGCGGACCGATCAAGGAGAATATACAATCACATTGGGAGAACATCCACAAGGGGAAGAAAGAGGATATATTGGATTACAACTAACACCAGTTCTAGGTTGGTCTGGCAAGTTAATAATTTGGCTAAACATTCTAGTTTACTGGTTGTTCTTAACTAATCTAATGGTAGGATTAATTAATTTACTTCCTATGGGCATGGTTGATGGTGGAAGGATGTTTTACTTAGCTTTACTAACTTTCATTAAGAAAGAGAAAACAGCGAATAAAATATTTGGAGCAGTAAGCATAATCTTGTTATTACTACTGCTTGTGTTCTTGATACCTGCACTTTACAATTACTTCACTGCACCATTTATTAAGTAAAAATGTTAGTTGACGTGCATGCACATATGGACTTTGATGAATTCGAGAAAGATTTATCAAAAGTAATAGAAAGGGCAAAGAAAAACAATTTTGTGGCCATAATTTCTAATGGAATAAACTTAGAGAGTAATAAAAAAGTTTTAGAGTTATCAAAGAAATATCCGATAATAAAACCTGCTTTTGGATTTTATCCTGTTGCAGCAGAAAAAAGTTCTAAAGGAAAAATAGATGAAACTTTAAAATTCATAGAAGAAAGTAATCCTATAGCGATTGGAGAAGTTGGTTTAGATTTACGCTCAGGAAAAAAATTAGAAAAACAAAAAGAAGTTCTAAAAAAATTAATTCAAATTGCAAATAAAAAAGATATTCCAATAATTGTTCATTCTTGGAAAGCAGAAAAAGAAGCAATAGAATTATTAGAAGAAAATAATGCAAAAAAAGTTTTACTACATTGCTTTTTTGGAAACAAAGAGTTAACAGAAAGGGCAGTCAATAACGGTTGGATGTTTTCTGTTCCAACTTCAGTAGTTAAAACTAAAACATTGAAGAAATTAGTGAAGAGAGTTCCACTTAATAGAATACTAACTGAAACAGATGCACCACTTCTTTCTCCATATGAAGATAATAAAATAAACGAACCTTCTTTCATTAAAGAATCAATAAAAAAGATAGCAGAAGTAAAGGGAATAACAGAAGAAGAATTAGAAAAAGCAATTTATGAAAATTACCAAAAATTTTTCAAACATTAAATATCATCCCAGTTTGACCAGGGTTAACAATTAAAGAACTATCAATATAATCTTTCTTTCTAAAATTCTCGTGCAAGTGACCAACAAAAACAACAAGAGGTTTTAACTTCTTAATCACTTTATTTACACTTTTATTTCCTATATGTCCATAGATTGGCATTAGATCTAATTTAGTTCCATATGGTGGTTGATGAATAACTAAAATTACCTTTTTACAAGTTGTATTTTGTTTTAACATAAAGTCTTCCATATCTTTAGTTCTCTGATCAAAACCTTCCCCGCCATAACCAATAAACATATACTCATTAAGCTCAAAAACTTTCCTATGAATAAAGTTTAGATCTTTACGTTTTGAACAAAGGACTTTAAGTTCAATCTCATCATCATGATTTCCATGAACAAGAACAACAGTTTTATTTAATGAATCTAAGAATTTAACCATACCTTCCATATCCAAACCAAAGAAAGTCAAATCTCCAGCAAAGACTACAACATCTGGATTATGTCTCTTTACTTTATCTCTAATTATTTGGGCCTGTTTCTTGTTTGATTCAATATCTGTAAATGCTAATATTTTCATAGAATAAAAGAAAAATATGGTTTTTTAAAACTTTAGATTTGAGGATTTTCATCCTCATCTAATTCAAGTGTCTCCATTTTACCCCCTAAGCAGATGCGCACACACATTTAGTAGCTTCAGTCACCATTAACCAGTATTCGGATTCTTTGTCCCGTTCATCAAAATTTTCCCATTGCATATAACTTTTCTTTCCAAACATCATCATCTTACCTCCAAAGACAGAAATGTGAAACTTCTTTTATATAGCTCACGCACGTCCATGTCAACGTGTCAAGAACTAATTATTGCTGGGAAAAATTCCCATTTCCATCATTTTCAAAATAATATAGTCGAGCTAAATACTTACTCCTGTCTTCTACACCAACAACAAGATCCAGATCGCCATCACCATCAAAATCAGCGCTTGTTATGGCCATGGAAGACTGAACCCTCATCGGAATCTCAGCAAAATATTCCGTTGTTAATTCTTGTCCAGAAACTGGTTCTCCATAATCAGTAGATTCAGCATAATTTTGATTACAACCAGCCAAACTCGCAAGTCCGGAAGATAGCATAATTCCATTTAAAATTAATTTCTGATATAATTTCATAAAAATGGAAACTGAGAAAAACTTATAAAACTTCTGTTTATGTTACCACCTTAGAATTAACATCAATAATCAGTCAACTTCTTCCCATAATTAACAATGGTAGAACCATCCCTTTTATCGCCAAAGAATATCATACTATTCTTCTTTAATTCATCAATCTTACGATGAAAATGTCTATAAGACAACTCCAAACCACCAACGTCATAAAGTTCCTTAACAGTCTTACCGGAATGATTTTTAACTAACTCCAAGATTACCCTCTCATCCTCACCAAAGTCTGAAGAGTTTTTAATCTTAAAACCTTCCAACTTAGAAATAGCAATATCTGAATGTTCACACAATATCTGTCTAGAAGCCTTACTCTCAGCACTATTCCCTGCTTCTTTCAAAAGAAACAAACCAGCACGAACATCTTTCATTTCAGCAGCCCTATCGATAATAGAATTCATAGCTTCAGCATCCCAAATACCATCAAAGAAAGCAAACTTTATTCTTTCTCTTATAATATCTCTAGTTTCAACAGCACTATACTCTGGAAACTCCAAATGCTCAGGCATAAATCTAGAACGAATCCTTTGATCTAAATTAGAAATCCAACCTTTATCATTTGCAATTACAATTATACTTTTCTTTAACAAATCTTCACTAAGAGAATATAAAATATCAATTTCCTTAACCTTATCCACTTCATCTAGACAAATAGCAGTAGTTTTTTTATTCAAAATCCTAGAAACAACATCTAACAACTCATCAGTTCTTTTATTATGTGTCCACTTATATCCAACTTGCTCACAAATACTAACTAAAATCTTGTAACTAGTATCTTTCTTCCAGCAATTAACATAAATTGGAATCACATCACTAGTTTTTTCCTCTAACTCCCTAAAAACATGTCTCACTGCAACAGTCTTACCAATTCCAGGAGCCCCGCAGATAAACAAGTTACGTCCATTTCTATTATTAAACAAAGGAGCAATACATTCTGCAATATACTTCTGCTGATTCTCTCTATGTGGAATTTCTTTAGGAATAAAATCAAAATCTAAAGCAAACTCATTCTTGAAGAGAGATTCATTATCTTTCAGAACATCGTCAAAAACACCCATAAAAGTGAAAATAGAAGTCAGGATTTAAAACTTTCTAAATTTCTTTAATACCTTCTTGCGTAGAAACAACCAATCTAAAGCCAACACCCATCTTCATCAAAGCACCCATCAGGGCCATATGTTCTTTTCCAGAGCCTGAAATAAAATTAACAGCAACTTCAGAACCTTTTACTTTATCTTTCAAAGAACTTTGTATTTGATCTCTAAGCTTTTCATAATCATCATTTGCATTTACAACAATAAGTTCGGTTTTCTCATTAGCAGTAAAATTCTCTTTACCAAAATCATTAGTAAGCAAAAGAACCTTCTCAAACTCATCCTTAGAAATTAAACCAGCAATATGTCCCCAAGTTCCTTTTCCTGTTGATAAAAAAGCTATTAGTTCCGTCATAAATCGAAAAAACCAAATCCACTTTTTAAAGATTTATATTCAATAAAACCAAATTAGCCTCCATAAAATCAAAAACTATATAAACTTCCTGATTAAAAGTTTTAAGTATGCCAAAAACAATATCAAGAGACACACCACTTTCTGAAATTACATTAAGAAAATATGAAAAACCTTACTCAACAACAAAGAGAGATCTAACAAGAAAACTATGTCTCTCCGTCGGACTTTTACAACCCGGAGACTCAAGAGATGTGGTGGTAGACGTACTGCAAGTTCTATTAACATCAAGGAGTAGAAAATTACTATTAACCTCTGAAGAAATAAAAGAAAAGGTAATAACACAAAGAAAGAAACAAAAACTTCCATTAAATGGAATTGCATCATCAAACATAAGAAGACAATTAAAGAGACTAAAAGACATGTACTTAATTGAAAATATAAAAAATCAATATAGGATAACAGAATTTGAAAATATGTCAGTTATATTTGACAAACAAATAAGGGAATTCTACTTAAAAAATATTTTAGAAAGAGTACACGATTATTTCAAAGAAATAAATTAAGTAGGACTCAAAAAGAAATCCCACTGTTTTTCATCAAGTAACTGTTCCAATTCACCATCGTCATCAATCAAGAATCCTTCAAACCAATTATCTTCAATACTTTCAACTTGCAATTCTATATATCTATCATAACTTATTGCTAAAGCTACAGCAAATAGAATCATCAGCAACACAATCACATGAGATGTTTTCATTTTAAAATAGGGAGGCTGGCCCTAAAAATAAAATGGGCCAACCAAGAGTGATAGTTAAGCGTTTTTAATTTCCTCAACGGTTATACCTCTTTCATTAAATCCTGCCAACAAATCCCTAAGAGCTTCTCTAGATTGGACTAAGTATCCCCTTGCACTATCTAGATATGTTTTAGACTCTTCAGCGTTATCAGTTAACCTAGACTTTTCATAATTTTCCTCGGCTGAATTAATCAACCCACTAAATTTATTATGAATATCAGAAAGTTCATCAGAAGTTGACAAACCATCTAAGTCACCAATAACTCTTGAGGTTTTTTCCTTAATGAGTTCGGCATTATCTATAAAGTTACCATACCTTCCAGAACGAACATGTTCCTGATAACCTAAGAGATCTTCTTTCATCGCAGAAATCCACAATTTATACTTTGTAATAATATCTTTCAATTCTTGCTCAGTTGAAGCATCCTTAATCATTACAGCAAAATTGTCAAGATCTTGAAGTGTAGCATCTATCCTTTCAATCCTTTCTGAATTATCAGTAGTGGTTGGTGGGATACTCTCTTTGGCGCTCTGTAATTTATCCATGACCAACATAATATGGTTTAAGATATGCTCTCTAACATCTTCAATTAAGAAATCATTAGTTACAATCTGTTCAGGATTACCAACACCAACAGCTTCAACTTCTTTAACACTTATTGGACAATCTTCTTTATTTTCCTCAAGACATCCATGATATGTCTGTTGGTATTCTCTCAATCTTTTACCAGATTCATCATAGCTCTTTCTAATCTGTAATTTTTCATTTTCTCCAAGACCTTCAAGATACTTAGATTGACTCATTACAGTATTCCCAGTAAACTTACTAGTAACACCATTCCAACCAAGTCTTAATCTGGTCCAGAAACCAACTTTATTGGGTGTTCCAGAAGTTAATCTTTCATTTGAAAGAGAATGTGGACCTTCTAAATGTTCAGCTTCCCCTGGAACTTCTCTTATCTGTTCAATATCCTTAATAGAGTCTCTTGATCGGCACTAACAAAGCTTCCGAAACTTCCAACCATAAATAGTGAAATTATCATAAAAGCAAATAGTTTGTTCATTTTTATCTTACCTCCTCGTAAAAATTTCATACAGTTAAAGGGGCAGTTTTCTTTTTAAAGAAACTTTTTTTACACGCTTCACGAAGCTTTAGAAAGCTTTAAGTCGAATTCAATAGTTTTAAAAACGAAAAAACAAGAAACTAAACTATGAATATAAAACCACTACTACTGCTAGTAATATTGTTTATCTTACCAAGTATAAGTGCAGCAACAATACATGGAACAATATACGACACAGGATTCAATATACTAGAAGGTGTTCTAATAACAATAAATACGGTTCCAGAACAAGCAATAGTATCAATAGATGGGGAATACGATTTAGAAGTTAGTCCTGGAGAATATACAATAATTTTTGAATATTATGAAGGAGTAGATTTAACATACAACTCAGAAGAAAATATTTCTATAATTGATAATGGAGATTATCTAAGGGATGTAATTCTATTCCCTGTTTTAGAGGGCGAATTCCCAGAGATAGAAGATCCCTACGGAGAAGAAGGGGATTCTTGGTGGTTAGTTGGTATAATCCTAGCAATAGTAGCAATAATTTACGTATACTTAAAATATTTTAGAAAAAAAGAAACAA
>CAZUEV010000002.1:0-21749 GCA_964619355.1 Candidatus Woesearchaeota archaeon | reverse complement strand
GCCAGATTTTATTGTTCCAGCCCAATCATCATATACCTTTAGGAAACTTAATGAACCTGAGGCTTCTCCTCCACCAGATAGTGCCTCACCAGAGGATCTTAACCGTCCAATATCCCCACCAATTCCAGATCCTGATGAAAAAATTCCTCCTTCGCGGACACTATGTGTCAAAATGTCCTCTAGGTTGTCTCTTGGACCTTTAATGAAGCAAGCATGGCATTGAGGTTTTACGTTGCAACCTTCTTCTATTCTTGTTACTTCCCCTGTTTCTGAATTTCTGAAGAAATTTATGGCTGGACTTCCGGTAATTCCATATTCATTATATAGGCCTGCGTTAAATTGTACTGGAGAATTAAATGCAAACATTCTGTTAATTTGTAAGTAGAGTAGTTCATCTCTGAACGAATCTCTGTCAGCTTCTGTTGCAAAGTGTCCTAATCTATAACCTTCATCTGCGAAGAAATTTGCTGTTCTTGTTGCCAGGTGTTTAATTGAATGTTCATGATCAGATCCTATATTTTTAGTAAGTTTTTCTTTCCATTCTGGTTCATCAGGTTTGTAGAAATATTTTTGAGCTACTATTCTTTTATCATTTTCATCCCAAGATGCAGGGAATTCTGCATCATCCATTTCAAATATTGTTTCTCCAGTTTTGTAGTCTTTGATTTCAATATGACCAGTTTCATAAGGTCCTACAGTGTCTAAGGGATTGATTTTTCCATCTGTAAAATGTCTTCTTATTTTGAGGCCCTGTCTTTGAGTAATTGGTTCATGATATATTCTTCCAATATCAATCCTGTCTACATATGTTGTTCCATTGAAATCATATTTAACTAACTCCCCAGATTCTGCTGCAGATGATAGTTTTGAGTGGTCTAATCTTGTTTGAGAACTAACCAAATCTAGTGCATCATCTAGAGTTATGTGCCTTTCTACGTCAAAATCATCCAAAGGCATTAATGAGTACTTTGTTGGTGAATACTTTGTACTAATTTTTAATCTCCCCCTAATTAAACAGAACATAGATTTTTGGACTTTTAATTGATAAACATTTATGTTTATAGAAATATAGTTTTGATTGAGTTTTATTAAATTTATAGGTTTTAGTAAATCTTAAATACCTTTTTGGTGGTTCTTTGCGAAGAATGGATAGTAAAAAATTGTTTTTCACTGAAGTTGTTAGGGACCATTTCTTTAATCCGAGAAATATGTTTAAAATTCCTGAAGAAGCAGAGGTTTACGCCAAGAATTCTGATGGTGAAGGAGAAATAAGAGGTCTTTTTTGTGGTGATGTAATGTATATGTGGATTAAAGTTGATGGCGATATTATCAAAGAGTGTAAATGGCTTACTTTTGGCTGTGCTGTTGCAATATCTACCACTTCTGTTTTGTCTGAAATGGCAATTGGAATGAAACTTGATGATGCTTTGAAAATTAATTCTGAAGATATTATAAACAAATTGGGAGATATTCCAAAAGGAAAATTTCATTGTAGTGTTTTGGGGATAAATGTTTTAAGGGAAGCTATTAATAATTACTTTAAAAAGACTGATCAAGAGGATAGAATTGTTGAAAATGAAAGTAACGAGAAATACAATCATTGCTGATGTTCTAGAAAAATTTCCAGATGCAGGTATGATATTTTTTGAAAAGGGTTTACATTGTGTTGGCTGTGCTGCAAGTTCTTTTGAAACTATTGAACAAGGGTGTAAAGTTCATGGTTTTTCTGATGAGGAAATTGATAAGTTAATTGATGAGCTCAATGAAGTGATAAAGCTTAAAAGTAAATAGTTTTTGTTTCTTGTATGGTTAAATGTGATAAATGTGGTGAAAATATTAAAGAGATATTTTTAGGCAAAATTAAAGGAACTTACGAAAAAGGGAAGGCTATTTGTAGCGATTGTCAAAAGAAGAAATGATTCTGCCTCAGTAGCTCAGTCGGTTAGAGCGATTGCTTCGTAAGCAATAGGTCGGGAGTTCGAATCTCCTCTGAGGCTTAACTTTATATATTTGTTATTTTAAAATTAGTTTATGTTTTTAACACGTAAATATGCAATTATTTTATCTGGAATTTTAACTGGTACTGCTTCTACAATGTTTGCATTCATTGGTGACTCTGTTCCTGTGTTGAGTTCTGTTTTTTTACGAGTTTTTCTTGCTACACTTTTGTTTTTTGTTGTAATGTCTTTTGTTGATAAAAGATTTTATGCAGTTTCAAGAAGTGATTTGAAAAGTTATGCTTTAGTTGGGCTGACTTTAGCTAGCACTCTTTCTTTGTATTTTTTAGCTATTTCTTTTTATACTATCTCAAGTGTGACTTTGATTTTGTCTAGTTATGTAGTTTTTGTGGCTATTTTTGCTTCAATTTTTTTGAAGGAGAGATTGAAAAAAGCACACAAAGTTTCTATTGCTTTAGCTATAATTGGTTTGGCTATTGTTAGCCCTTTTAGTGGTAAGTTTAATATGATTGGTGCTTTATTGGCGTTATGTTCTGCAATCGTTTATGCAATCTTTTTAGTTTATAGCAGGTATACTGAGAAAAAAAATAGTATTGGTTCGATATTTTGGATATTTTTGTTTGCAACTTTGTATTTGTCTCCGTTTGTTTTTAAATTTGGATTTGGAGAATTAAAAAGTGTAATTCCTTATGTTTTAATAATGGGTCTTGTTTCTACAGGTTTAGCTTATTTGTTGCTTTTATACGGCTTAAAGAAAGTAAAGGCTGAAACTGCAGCAGTTTTAACCATAGTTTCTCATACTTTGTCTGCACTGTTGTTTGCTGTTTTTTTGATTGGTGAGGTGTTGACAATTAGATTGATTATTGGCGGAATTATTTTGATTTCTAGCGGAGTTTATTTATTGTACTCTAAAAAGATTAAGCACTTCTTACATCATCATTAGGAAAACTTATAAATAAATTAATTGTTTTGTTCTTATTCACGCGGGAGTGCCAGAGTGGTCAAATGGGCTGGATTTAAGCTCCAGTAGCTTAGTGCTTACGCAGGTTCGAACCCTGTCTCCCGCATTATTGCCTTGGTAGCTCAGCCGGTAGAGCACTACATTGGTAATGTAGAGGTCGCGAGTTCAAATCTCGTCCAAGGCTTCTTTGAAAAGTTATATAAATAGAAAGTGTTAAATTCAGTTTATGAATAAGAGAGGTCAGTTTTACATTATAATTGCACTTATTATTTCTTTAGCTTTATTTGGTATTACTTATACAGTTAATGAAATTAAGGAGCCAGTTTTGTTTAGTGATTTTAATGATGTTTCTCAGAATTATATAACTGAATCTACTAAAGTTGTTAATGATGCTTTGGAAAATCAGGCCGATGTTAATGATAGATTAGATTATTTTACAGATTATTTTTTAGAGTATGCTAAGGCAAGAAACCCCGATATGGAATTGTTGTATATTTATAGTGATGGTACTGATTTTACAGTTACTAATCTTTTTGATGAAGACATTAATGTAAATGGAGATGAAATTCCTGGTGGAGAGATCATACAAGGTATTAATTTAGAAGTTGGTGGAAATGATTTTGTTCATCAAGTTCCTGTTGGTTCTGAAGATTTTGGTGGTGATTGGATTAGTAGTGGGTTTTCATCAGGGCCTGTTGAATTAGGGATTGGAGGAATAATTCATTCTTTTAGACTGGGAGAAAATCCTGATTTTAGAATAATAATTAGAGTTGGTGGTGTTGATTATTATTTAAGTGAAGATGGAGCTTTGTTAGATGTTGGTGATGATAGTAAAGATGATGATAAGTATACTGAAAGTATTCAACAGAAAACAAATTTTTAAAATGATAATGAATAAGAAAGGAGTTAGTCCATTGATTGCATGGGTTTTGCTAATTGGATTGTCTATTGCTATTGGTGTTGCTGTAATTACTTGGGCAATAGATGTAATCCCTGAACCTGAAGCAGACATAGCTTATTGTGATGATGTTTCATTGTCTTTTGTTGACTATGAATTTGTTGATGATGGTACAGAGTTTCAGGATATAGAGTTTCATTTGATTAACACTGGTTATTTTAGTATAGATATGATGTCTTTTGGTTTTAGTTATTTTGAAGATGTACCTCCTGAAAGTTGGTGCGATTTGTTAGTTCAGACTACTCCCGAGGGAGATAGTTTCGAACCTAATGAAGATACACGTTATGATTTGAATGATCCTGGTGATGATGATCCTTTTGTTGTTTCTTTGGTTCCTTTTAACCCAGACTGTGGCAATGCTAATGGCGATTATCTTCAGAATTATGATGGTGTTAGATCTGTCACAATTGTACCTTGGATTAATGTTGATGGTGCAACATTGAATTGTAATGATAGAAAAATAGAATTTGCAGTTGAATATGATCATCTTTTTGAACAGATTTAGAATTTAAATTAATAGAAAGATTTTAAAATGAATAAGTTGAGGAATATAGATATGAAAAGTAGAAGAGGTGTGTCTCCATTGGTTGCAACTGTTTTGCTGGTTGCGCTTGTTATTATTATTGCAATTATTATTTGGTTATGGTATGGTAAATTTATAGAGGATATTCAGAATAAGCAACAGATTGATTTGGAGTTAGCATGTGCTCAAGATGTTCAATTCGTTCTTTCTGATATTCAATGTACTGGAGGAGTTATATCATTTTATGCTGAAAATACAGGTAATATTGATTTAAGGGGATTTAAGATTTCATATAGTGGTGAGATTAATGGTGCAGAGGATAGGGAGATTATTATTGAACAAGGTACTGGATCAACTGTAAGTTCGGAAGATGTTGGAGCTTCACCTGGTTTAGATTTGGAGATAGTTCCAATTATAGGTATTGGCTCACAAAATAAAGTATGTGATGCTTTGTTGCAGGCCGCGTCCTGTTAACGAAAAGTTTAAATAAGGTTTAAATTAGATGTTTGTTATAAGAGGTGTTTTGGTTGCTTAATAAAAAAGGTATAAGTCCATTGATTGCAACGGTTTTGATAATAGGTTTTGTTATTATTTTGGCTTTTATTATATTTGCTTTTACTCGTGGTATTATTGAAGAACAAAAAGACGAGCAAGGTGAAACTTTTGAGTTGTATTCTGAAGGTGCTAATTTTTACTTTGTTGCACAGTACAATGCAGATCCTGATGTTGATCAAACTAAGATATTAGTTACTAATGATGGAGATGTTCCACTTTATTTTGTGATTAAGGTTGATGATGAGGTTTTTGGTCCTGAGTATATTTTTAATGATGCTAGTTCAGAGTTTCCAGTTGGTACTTCTATTAGTAAGTCATTTTTCTTTTCTGGAGAATATAGTTCTGCAACTTTAGTTCCTCACGTGATGTATAATGATGAGTTAACTGCTTTGCCGGCTTTAGCGCAAGATAGGGAAGTTACTGTTTATAATGTTCCTTCTGGTGGAGATGAGGGTGGAGATTCTGGTTGGAGTAGTGATAGTGAGAACGAGTATAATGATGATCCTGTTGAAGTTAGATGTATTGAGGATTTAGGCGGAATTTGTCATTTAGATGGTCCTCCTGATTGTCTCTTTGGAGAGCAGGCAACTCCTCTAGAGGGTTCAACTGATTGTATTGGAAGGTGGTCTTGTTGGGCTTGTGTGGAAACATGATTATAACTTTTTCTTTCTTTTTATCTTTTTTTTACCAAAACCTTTAAATAGTCGATATTCAAGATTTATACTATAAAATGGAGGTGTTTATTTAATGCTTAGAAAAGACAAGAGAGGTATTTCTCCGTTAATTGCAACTGTGTTGATTATTGGATTTACAGTTATCTTAGCGTTTATCATTATTACTTGGATAAATTCTAATGTTGATGATTTAACCTGTGATCAAAGTTGTAATGCTGATGGTGGAAGCCTGTGTCAGGGAACAATAACTGACTTAGATGTTGAGTTTATATGGACTGACACAAATGAGGACACTATAAAGGATACATCAGGTATAGATGAATATATTGTTAGGGTTACGAATCTTGGTGATACTGTTTATGACTATGTTGTGACTTTCTCGAATTCTGCGGGTTCAACTATAAATGTTACTGAAGATGATTTGGCAGGCACAGAAGTCGCTGGTTACTCAACGAGTGATTATACTATCTCTGGCGAGGATTGGAGTGTAGAAAGTACCGCTAGTGTAAGAGTAATTCCAACAGTGTTACCAACTGCTCCAAGTGGATGCGATTCATGTGGTAACTTTGAATGTGCAGCAATAGAAAAAACAGTTTAAATTTTTCTTTTTTCTTTTATTTTTTACCAAAACCTTTAAATAAGTATTAAAGAGAATTTATTGTTATGAGGAGGTGTTAGTGTTAACTCTTTAAAGATGGATAAAAGGGGTGCAATTTGGGTTTCTGCCGTATTGTATATGGCTTTAGGAATAATTATAATTTCCATGGTTTTGGCTGCAGGATTGCCAGCCGTTCAGAAGTTGAAAGATAGGTATACTCTGGTTCAGACTAAAGATTTAATGTTAACTTTAGATGAAAATATCAGAACTGTATTTCATGAAGGTCCTGGTTCTCAAAGAGTTGTTAAATTGAAAATAGATAGGGGTGTTTTGGAAATAAATACCTTTGATTCTAATAATATCCAAGAATCCAATAATATTTTGTGGACGTTTAGTACACCAGTGTTGATATCCGAGCCGGATAAATCGATTGAAGAAGGAAATTTGCAAATATTAACTAGCACTACCGCAATAGAGAATAGTTATGATGTTGAACTAAAATTGTATTATGAAGATACTATTGCTTTAGTCTATGATGATGGATCTACTGCATCGGGTACGATTAATTTAGTTATTTTGAATGAAGGTTCTCGGCCTTTTGGTGATGATGGAGAAAGAATTAAAATAAATTTGGAGAAAATATGAAAAAGCTTCCAGAATTAAAAAGAAGGGTAGAAAGTAGGAGTTTACCAGAGTTACCAGAAAAACATAAAACTATATTTAAGGTTGATTTGACTCCCAAGATTCCAGAGTTTCCAACTGGAGATAAAAAAGAAATAGATTTCAGATATCCATTGATTGCCCCTTATGCGTATGCCCATATTTTTTGGAATCCTAAAAATCAAGAACTTTTTTATGAAGTTGAAGAACCAAAATTATTATCTGAGGAAAAGAAAGTTTTGAATTTGTTGGAAGATGGAATTAGAGAATTAATTAATATTAGTTATTTAAGTTTAAATAAAGGAGATACTGTTATAGACTATCTTGAGAAGAATTTGAAAGTTCTTTTGAGTGAATTAAGAATTACCTTGAATAAAGAATCTTATTTGAAAATTATGTATTATATTTATAGAGACTTTGTTGGTTTAGACAAGATTGAACCTTTGATGAGCGATATCTATATTGAAGATATTGAGTGTAATGGTTTTGGCCATCCAATTTTTGTTGTGCATAGAAAGTATAGAAATCTGAAAACTAATGTTATATTTAAAAAAACTAATGAATTAGCTACATTTGTAGAAAGATTGGCTCAAAAGGCTGGACAGTATATTTCTTATGCTACTCCACTTTTAGATGGTGCTTTACCTGATGGAAGCAGAGTAAATGCAACATTTACTGAAGATGTTTCTTCTAGAGGACCAACATTCACAATTAGAAAATTTACTAAAGAGCCGTGGACTCCAACCCACTTGATGTATTTGAATAGTACTTCTGTAGAGATTTTAGCTTATTTGTGGACTTTAATTGAACATGAGAAAAATGTGATGGTTATTGGTGGAACTGGTTCTGGTAAAACTACTCTTTTGAATGGCTTAACGTTCTTTATTCCTCCTTCCGCAAGAATAGTATCTATTGAAGACACTAGGGAGCTTAATTTAGAACATAGTAATTGGTTGCCTGCAGTTTCTAGGTCTGGAGTTGGTTTAGCTAATTTGGTTGGTCAGAAATATGGTGAGGTTACTTTATTTAATTTATTGAAAGAAAGTTTTAGAATGAATCCTGATTACGTTATTGTTGGAGAGATTAGGGGTGAAGAAGCTTATGTTTTGTTCCAAGGAATGGCTTCTGGTCATCCTTCTTTCGGAACTATGCATGCAGATTCAGTTGATTCTATGATAAAGAGACTTGTAACTCCTCCAATTAATTTGTCTTCTTCATTGGTTGAGATTATGGATACTGTTGTTGTTATGGCACATGTTAGGGTAAAGGGAAAAAATGTTAGAAGAGTTAAGGAAGTTGTTGAAGTTGTTGAAATAAATGATGATGGTGGTGCAATTGTAAATAAACCATTTGTTTGGAATCCATCTACAGATTATTTTGATTATTCTTCCGAGAGCCATGTTTTCAAGAAAATTGCAGAGGAAAAAGGAATAGATATACAACAATTAAATATGGAATTTGAGATGAAGAGAAGATTCTTGTTTGGAATGTATAATAAGTCGGTATTTAATTTCCATGATGTTCAGGATATGATTAACAAATTTTACAAGAATCCAGAAGATGCTCTTTTTGAAGTTGAATAAAAAATGGTTAGTATTGGAAAAAATGGAAAGAAAATTTCAAAGGATGAAAGAAAAAAACTTTTAGAAGATCTTTCTATTTCCGATTCAGAGTTAAAGAAATTTACTAAGTCTAAACAAGGAGATCCTAAAAAACAAAAGAAGAAAGATTATACTGTCTATAAATCAAATCCATTTTCGAAGATTTCAAACTTTTTTATGGAGAACTTGTCTTTTTATTTAGCTAAAAAACATTCTAAGAATTTTGAACCTTTATTTAGGGCAATAAGGCTTTCAGGTGTAGGAATCTTATCTAGAACTTATTTAAGTATGATTTTGCTTGCAACATTAATTGCGTTTCCAGTATTTACTATTTTGTTTTTTTTGTTTCTATCTAATATTTTTATTGCGTTATTTTTAGGTATCTTAGCTTCTGCGGGAGTTTTTGGAATGGTTTATTTTTATCCTTTTATTAAATTTAAATCAAGGGGCAAGATTATAAAACAGGAATTGGTTTTTGCAATAATACATATGGCTACTGTTGCTAGTTCTGGTGCACATCCAGTTAGAATTTTTGAATTACTTGTTAGATCTGGAGAGTATAAAGAATTGGAAAATGAGTTTAAGAAAATTTTAAATTATATTAATTTGTTTGGGTATAGTTTATCTGCTTCCTTAAGGGCTGTTTCTGCAGAAACTTCTTCAGGAGATTTGAAAGAATTGTTGGATGGTATGGCTTCAACTATAGAGACAGGCGGAGATTTGAGAAGATATCTTTCAGATAAGTCTGATGATGCTTTGTTGAGATTTAAATTGCAACAAAAACAATATTTAGAATCTTTGGCAACCTACTCTGAAATTTATGTTGGTGTTGTTATCACTGCACCTCTTTTGTTAGTAATTACTTTTGCAATCTTGGAGAAAATATCTCCAGTTTTATTTGGTTTGCCAATTTCATTGATTGCGATGCTTGTAACTTTTTTAGCGTTACCGGTGATTAATGTATTTTTCATATTATTTTTGGAGTCTACTAAATCGGGAATATGAAACTTAAAATTAAGATAAGACACATTGTAGGGATTTTGATAGGGTTGGCTATAGTTGGTTTTTCATTTTTATTTTTGTACGATATTCAATCAAGATGGTTTAAACCATTTATTGGTGTTGGTATTTTTGTTATGTTGCTCCAGTTTTGGTTGGATTCCTTAAAGGAAACTAAAAGGCAGAAAGAAGTTGAATTAAAATTTTTAGAATTTATTAGGGCTGTTTCAGATGGTGTAAAAGCTGGAATTCCAATTCCAAAAGCTATAAAGGAGCTTAAGGGAGCAGATTATGGTGCTTTGAATCCTTTTGTTAAGAAATTAATATATCAAATTGAATGGGGGATTCCTCTAAGAGATTCTTTCGTAAGATTTGGAAGAAATACAAATAATAAAGTTGTTAAAAGAGCAATGACTATCATTGTTGAGGCAGAAGAAAGCGGTGGAAATATTTCTGAGGTTTTAGATTCTGTTGTAAATTCAGTATTGCAAGTTAGAAAGATTAGGGAAGAGAGAAAATCAAATACTTTTTCACAATTGATTCAAGGTTATTTTGTGTTCTTTGTTTTTATTGGAATAATGGTTGTTTTACAAGTTTATTTGTTGCCGCAGTTGGGAGATATTGGAGTTACTGCTTTGGCAGGTAGCGGTATGGGTTTTGGCGGAGGCGGAGTTAGTGAAGGTGTTGCTTCAATTAACTTTAACCTGATCTTTATCGGTTTGATTATGGTGCAGGGATTTTTTTCAGGTTTATTGATTGGTAAATTTTCAGAAGGTAAGTTGATGTCTGGTTTAAAACATTCTGTTATAATGATGTTGATTGGTTATCTCGCATTTTCATCTATTGTTGGATATTAAAATGAATAAAAAAGGATTATCATATGTGGATTGGGCAATAAGCCTTGGAATTTTTATAATTTTTACACTTACAATATTTGTCGTGTTTAAGCCACACGTAATAGAAGATCATAGTGCTGAATATTTAGTTTCGATAGCTGAACAAGGAATTAAAGATATTAATCAAGATCATTATTATGAAATTGATAAGTATCCTTTATTTTTGAAGTATGTTGGTGAAGATTCTGTTGGCAGGTGGGTTAGTTATCAGAGTGATGTTATATCTTCTTTTGGTCCTCTCGGTTTTTTGAGTGTTAGTAATCCTTTGACATCTGAGAATCTTGAGTTTGAGTTGTCTTCAGATGTTTTGTCTATAGATACAGGTATATCGAGTTTTGATCCAAATGAAGTTTATGAGTTTTCTATTTTGTATTCGGGTGTTGATTTGGGTGGTTTGGAAGGTTCAAGCACTAATTCTTTTTTATGTTCTAGAGAAGAATTAGAATGTGTTCTTGGTGTTGTTGAAAAGTTAGAAGGTTTTAATGTTGACAACTTGTATGACTTGTTTGGTTGTGAACAACCAAATGTGGGATGTTGCGATAGCACTGATGAATATGGATCATTTAAAGATTCAATAAACTATCCATCAGTTAGGGATTTGTCTGTTAGAATAACTGGAGATAATGTAGATACAATTTGTCAATTTGTATTTCCAGAGGAGTCAGATAATGTTTATGTTTTAAGTTGGAATGATGATATTTTAAATAGTGATGGGACTAAAACTCCTGTTTTGGTGGAGGTTGGGGTGTGGTAGGAAAAAAAGGATATATGAAAACTTTAGAGGCAATAATCTCAGTTCTCATAGTTTTAATGGTTGTTGCGATTTCTTTATCTTTTGACAATCCAGATACGAATGAAGTACCTTCTGAAATCGAAGCCATACAAGATTCTATTTTTGATAAATTGCAGAATGAAAATCGGGACTATTTGTTTACTCAGCAGGAAAATATTCCAACTCTTCTAGTGGATGAAATTGATGAGCTTAGATTTGAATATGCTTATATGATCATCTGTGATGATGTTGATTGTAATTCAGACGTTCTATATCCTGTTGAAATAGTGTTACCACAAGAAAACATTTATGTAGATAGTTTTATTGCTCAAGAATATGGGGCCGAATTTGAGTTTAAATTATTTAGACTTTATATTTGGTATAAGGAATTATAGTGTAGAAATATTTATATATAAACCTAAGAAACTATTTCTAAGGTGATAATTTAATGATTAAGAGGTTTAAATCGTTCTTTACGAGATATATAAATAAGTTGTTTCGTAATAAGAATAATGTTAAATTGGGATTTTATGGACCTCCTAATGCTGGAAAAACTACATTAGCAAATAAAATTAGTATGGATTGGTTAGGTGAAGAAGTCGGCACTGTTTCTAAAGTTCCCCATGAAACTAGAATGATTCAAACTAAAGAACAAGTTAAGATTAAGTCAGGTAGGAAGGAATTAACTTTTAATTTAATTGATACTCCTGGAATTGCGACAAAAATTGATTATGAAGATTTTTTGAAATTTAAGTTGAAATCTAAAGAGGCAAAATCTAGAGCTAAAGAAGCAACCAAAGGAATTATCGAAGCAATAAAGTGGTTAGATAGTGTTGACGCAGTTGTCATTGTATTAGATTCTACAAAAAGTCCTTATTCACAAGTTAATATTACTATAGTTGGGAACCTTGCTGCAAGGGATATTCCTGTTTTGATTGTAGCTAATAAAACTGATTTGAAAAAAGCTAGCGTTAAAAAAGTTGAATCTGCGTTTCCACAGTATCCTGTTGTTGGTATTTCAGCAGATAAAGGAGAAAATATGGAAAACTTTTATAAAGAGTTATTTCGTATTATAAACTAATATGTTATCTTTTAAATATATTCCATATAGAGAGCATTCAGTTCTCAATACTGATCAGAAATTAAATAAAATTTTTAACATTGTTAGAAGGGATAAAATTGTTTTGATGCAAGGAAAATTAAAGCCCCAGGAAGAAGCAAAATTGATTGAAAGGACCATGGGTCAGATTACAAAGGATTTTACAGGTATCTCGTTTTGTACTGTTTATCCTAATGGAAATAATAAAAAGAAGAAAAAGAAGAATAGTAGCGTAGTTAAGAGTGCTACTCGTGCAGTAGGAGATATTATGTATAAATCTTTTATGGGAAAAAGAGATTGTTTGACTATTGTTGGACCTGCAAATATTGTTAAAGATATAAGGAAAAATCCATCTCAGATAGATTTGTTTATTAATGGTTAAAAATGCCACACCAATGTGTTAGATGCGGGAAAACTCACCCTGATGGTTCTAAGAAATTGTTGAGCGGTTGTGATTGTGGTTCTAAGTTTTTTTTCTTTATTAAAAAGGAAGCTATGGAAAAAGCTAAGAAACTTTCTGCTGATTTGACTGATGAAGATAGGGAGCAGATGGAGAAAGATGTTCAGGATTTGGTGGGAGTTGATAACAATCTTGAAAATGGTCCAGTTTTTTTGGATATAGAATCCATTAAGATATTGAAACCAGGTAGTTATGAGTTAGATTTAATTGATTTATTTAAGAAAAAACCTTTGGTGTATAAATTAGAAGACGGAAAATATGTAATTGATCTTGTTTCTACTTTTAATGCAAGCAAAGAAAATGGATGAAACTATTAGGAAAGATATTTTGTCAGTTATAGACAAAAGTATATTGGCATTTAGTAAAGGTGATATTTCTTCTCTTGAAAGTCAAAGTGATCATACAATTCATAATTCTTCTATTTTTCAAGATAAGTATTCCATTACTACTGCAGTTGTTATTTTTTCTTTGTATAAACTTATGGAGAAGCATAGGTATCGTGAGTATTCTGGCTGGGAGAAATTTGCAAGGACCGTTCTTTTTGAGTTAAAGAAAGCTAAAGTTAGTGTAAGAGGTGCGAACATGGGTGGATATCTTAGTTCTTTGAAGAGAATAGTTAAAGAAATGAATAAACTTGAAAAAGATGTTGGAAGATTTGTTGAGCAAGTAATTCATAGGTCCAAAGTTAAAAAGGCAACTAATATTCATAGACATGGTATTTCTTCTGCAAGAGTTGCCGAGTTATTGGATATTCCTACTTGGGATGTTAAGACCTATCTTGGGGCCACTAAGGAATTTGATGCTCCGTTTAATGTTTCTAAATCTGTTAAAGATAGGGTAAAAATAGCTGAGAGGTTGTTTGGTGTATGAAATCGTTGGTTTTTGATACTGGAAGTATTATAAGTTTGGCCATGAATAATTTACTTTGGGTGTTAAAACCTTTAAAGAAGAAATTCAATGGTGATTTTTTGTTACCTCTTGGAGTTAAATATGAATTAATTGATAGGCCTCTTAATATTAATAGGTTTAAATTGGATGCAGTTGTTATTAGAGACTATTTAATGGAAGGCGTTTTTAAAATGGTTTCAAGTAATGAGATTGATAAGAAATCAAAATATCTGCTTGATTTAGCTAATAGTGTTTATTTTGCAAAGGATAAGCCAATAAAGATAGTTCAGAAGGCGGAGATGGATGCAATTTCTTTGGTATTGCATTATGGTTCAGGTGCATTGGTTATGGATGAAAGAACTCTTAGATTATTAATAGAAGATCCTGAAGGTCTTGGTGAAGTTTTGACCAGGAGATTGCGCACCAAAATTAGGATTGATAAAGATACCTTGAATAGATTTAGGAATGAAGCTGGAAAAGTCAATATAATAAGGTCCACTGAATTGGTGGTTGTTGCCTACGATTTGGGTATAATGGATAAGTATATTTCAGTGGGCAAAAAAGTACATAATGAGTTTAGGAAAGATATGTTGTCTGGGGCTCTCTGGGGCCTGAAGTATAAAGGATGCGCTATTTCTGTGAATGAGATAAAAGAGATTCTAAGACTTAAGAATTTGAAGTGAAAATAACGTCACCGATAAGTTTATAAGCTTTTCACAACTACGGAATTACAACAAAATCATGTTATTAAGGAGGGTTAAATAACGATGAAATACATTAAACTGTTAGCGGTTTTGGTACTGATGTTAACATCTATTACAGCTGTTAATGCCACTGAATCCGACGAATTTGGAATAGATTATGTTAAAATAAACGGTTATTATATGTATTCTGACAATGATTTTTTCGGACCAGCTTATGCTGGAGATAATTTGAGAATTGAAGTGTTCTGGAGTGCTAATGATAACCTTGAAAATAACTATGACGCAGAAGCTAGAATAGTAGCTGAATTAGCTGATGAAGAAGAAAGAACTGATTATTTCACTATAAGAAATAATTGGACTGGACGTGAAGTTCTAAATCTTGAACTAGATTCTGAAATAACTCCTGGTGATTATACTCTTAATATATATATGGAAGATGAAGAGGGTAACAGGAATCATTTCGATGAATTAAGTGTTGAGGTTGTAGATCAAAGACATTTGATGAATATCTATGATGTTAATTTCCCAATGGGAACAACTTTACAATCTGGCCAGAGTCTTTTTGCCAGTGTAGGTGTTGAAAACATAGGTCATAGTGAAGAAGAAGATGTATATGTTCAAATGAACGTTCCTGCATTAGGCCTATCAACAAGATCGAATAGATTTGATATGGTACCTGAAGAAGTTGTAGATGGCTGTGATAGCGATGCTTGTGAGGATGACGAATATAAGATTCATAAGGATTTGGTTTTAGCCCTTCCTACAAATGTGCCTTCTGGAATCTATGACGTTATCGTTGAAGTTGTTTATGATGATGGAAATGGTAGAGATACTGAAACTTACAGTTTGACTGTTGGTGCTGGTACTGCTTTTGGTGGAGATATTAGCGTTGATACTACAATGCAATCTGCTGAGAGAGGAACTGCTGTAGCATTTTGGATAAGTTATCCAAACTCAAATGTCGATTATGATGTTGAGGTTCAGGGTGTTGATTTCGGAACTTACAGAATAGCTGAAGAGTCTGATGGAGCTTATGTTTTTGTTTCAATCGACAAAGATGCTAACGTTGGTCAGAATGATTTCACTGTTGAAGTAAAGTCTGGAAATGAAGTTTTGAAGAGCTTTGACTTGACAGTTGATGTTATGGGACCTGCAGGTTTCGGAAATGTAAGAGATGGTCTTGAATTAGGATTTTCAATCTTGTTAGTAATTTTGGTTATACTTGGTATAATCGTAGCTGCAAGGAAATTAAGAGGAGATAAAGAAGATCCTATAATTGATGAAGATCAAACTTACTACTAATTTCTCTTTTTTTTCTATCTTATTTTTTTAATTCTATATTTTAAACTGACATAATTCTTTTATATGGGATTTTGTTCTCTTTGAAGTAATAAAAGGAGGTTTCCATAATGAGTGGTGATAAATTTTTCGTTGTATTCATGATTGTTTTGTTTTCCTTGCCCTTAACTTTGGCAGGGGTTAACTTGTATCAGGGTAGTGGTCCTGATGATGTGTGTCCTGGTTCTACAGGATTGTTTAGAGATGTTGTTGAGAATACTGGTGATACGCCCCTAGAAGTTAGCGTTTCTTCTTCTGGTTCTGCGTCCTATTTTTCGACTACTGTCCCTATTGGATTTGTTTTGAATCCGGGACAAGTTAGGAGTATATTTACTTATATTACCCCTCCTTCCTATACAAGCGTAGGTAATTATAATCTTCAGATTTTAGCTAATTCTGAAACATTGAGCCACTCTTTATTTGTTAGAGATTGTTTTGATTATTCTCTTGTTTCTTTGGATGAAGAGAATAATGTTTGTCCTTGTGGCAATAAAGAATTCGGATTTCAAATAACTAATAATGGTGATTTTGCAGATACTTATACCTTATCTGTAGATGGAACTGCACCGGGTCCTGTAACTCTAAGTGATTATGCTTTAACAGTTAATCCTGGAGAGACTAGAAGCTTTAGTGCATATGTTGAAGCTGGTTGTGACTCGTTAGGTGATTATGAGTTTACAGTGTCTTCTACTCCAACTAGTGGAACAAGTATAAGATCTGCTAGTTCAATGTTGGTTGTTGATTCATGTTATGATTTTAGAATAGATACTGAGAGAGATTCTATCTCTATATGTGAGCATTCTCAAGATACTGTTCCTATAGAAATTGTTAATGATGGTTCTACATCTAATGATTTTTCTTTTGATTTAGATGGTCCTGCTTGGGCTAATTTAGATAGGAATGGTATGAATGTTGGTGCAGGTAGTACTGGTATTGTTAATTTGATTTTGAGTCCAGATTATGGGGTTAATGGTGTATTTGAAGCTAGATTTATTGCTACTCCTGGAATGGGTACTGTTGAAGCACTAAATGTTTTTACTTTGGGTGTGAATAAATGTCATGGTGTTGTTGTAGATATTGAGAAGAGTTCAGATACGTTATGTAATTCTCTTTCAAATTCCTATAATGTTAATGTGATAAACACTGGAGAATTTGCCAAGGAATACTTTTTGGAGTTAAATGGACCTGAATGGGCGTCATTGAATAAGAGATCTTTGTCTCTAGATGCTGGTGCTGAAGAACAAGTAATACTTGATGTAAATCCAGGATTTAATGTTCCTGCTGGCTCATATAGTATAGATGTTGTAGCAAAGGCAAAAGATAGTAGCCAGGTTGCAAGTTCTGATAGTGTTGAGTTGACTACTGTTACCAGAGAAGAATGTTATATGGTCCTTATTGGTGTCGAAGACAAAGATGTTAAGTTGAATTATGATACTACTGCAACAGTTCCAATTGTTATTGAAAATATCGGTTCTGATAGCGGTACTTATGAATTGTCAATTGGTGGAACTGCATCCAATTTTGTTTACTTGAATCCATCTGTTGTGAGCTTGGATTCTTCTAATTCAGAGTTAGTTTACTTGTATGTTGCTCCAACTGGTGATGTTGCTCCAGGTAAATATGGAATTAGTATCTCTGCAAGGTTAGAGGATAGTACAATTTTGTCTACCGAATCAGTTGATATAACTGTTGGTGAAGGTGATGATAGGCCACAAATTGAAGTTGAAGATGGTGGAGATTTAGTTGAAGATAATACTTCGTCTCCTTTCCAAAGACTTTTGATATTTTTTAAGAATCTTTTTGCTCCAACTTCAGATGTTGAGGATGTGGTAGATGATACTGTTGAAGATGTTGAGGTAGATGGCGAAGATATTACTGACGAAGAGGATGAAGAAGAAGTTCCAGAACAAATAGGTGAATTATTTGACTTAGAACAAGAAGTTCCTATTCAGATTGGTGATGAGGAGCATAGTGTTGCTTACAGTGAAAAATCTGATGATGAATCTATTGTTATTGTAATATCTTCAGATCCAGTATATGTTCCCTTAGTTGTTGGTGAATCTCAGGAAGTTGACTTGGATGGAGATAGTGTGAATGATGTTCTAGTTACATTTAATGGATTTATTGGAGATCAGGCAGATATAACTTATGAAGTACTTTCTGAAGGTCTTACTTATCCTGAGGATGAAGAAGAGCAAGAAGAAGAGGAACAAGAAGAAGACGATTTAATTGATGATATAACTGGAGATGTAACTGAAGATGTTGAAGGTGAACCATTCTTACAGTCTTTTGCTAGTTCATTCAAATCAATATTTTCTAATGCGGGAGAGAGCATACAGAATAATAAGGATAAGTTGATAATAATAATTGTTATTTTGATAGTTCTTATTTTGATATTCAAAACTAACTTTTTGAAGAAGCTTAAAGGATTCTTTGAGGAAGAAATTGAGGAAGAGCCAGTGATAATTGAGGAAAAACCAAAGATTGAAGAGCCAGCTAAGAAAGAAGAGAAACCAAAGAAAGAAAAGAAGAAAAAAGAAGAAAAGTTAGAAGATGAGGAAGACTTTGTCATAGAATTTGATGAAGAAGAGACTGAAGATAAGAAGAAATAATTTCTTTTTCTTTTTTATAATTTTAAACTTGTTATTTTAGATACTCCTTCTTGCATTGAAATTCCAAAAATTCTGTCTGCTTCACTTATTATTGCGTCGTTGTGAGAAATAACTATATATTGTGCTTTTCCTGAATATTGTTTGAATAGAACTCCTAGTTTTTCTGAGTTATGTTTGTCTAGTGCTGCATCTACTTCGTCTAGTATGTAGAATGATGCTGGATTATATTCTTGTATTGCAAAAATGAATGCTAATGCTGCCAATGTTTTTTCACCGCCACTTAAACTTCTAATGTCTAAGAATTTGTTTCCAGCTATTCTTACAGTCATATCTATTCCTGCATTAAGTGGGACTTCTTTATCTTCTATTGCAAGTGATGCTTCTCCTTTTGTTGATAATGTATTAAATATTGTTCTGAATCTTGTGTTTAAGTGATTATAAGTTTCCATGAAGATATCTGTTTTCTTTTGTTCTATTTCTTCTATCATATCTAGAACGTCTGATTTTTCAGATTTGATTTTACTTGTTTTTTCTACTAGATTTTCGTGTTCTTTTACTAAATCTTCATAAATTTCTAAAGCTCTCATATTTATGTTTCCTAATTTTTGAACCATGCTTTCAAAGTCATCTATTTCTCTTTTGAGATCTATTTTATCTATGCCTCTTCTTATTTTTCCATCTGGATATTCTTCAAGTTCTTTTTGTAATCCTTCGATTTCGGCTACGTGTTTTGCCTTGAATACTGAAAATTCATTTGCTCTATGATCATATTTTCTTAATTTTTCATTTTCTAATTCTGTTAATCCTTCTAATTTGTTTATTTCTTCAGTCATCTTGTTTCTTTTTCTTGATATTTCTTTTAGTTTATCGAAGAATTCTTTTTCTTTCTTTACAGTGAGTTTTAAGCTTCCAGTTCCACTTTTTAATATTTGATTTAATTCAGAGATTTCATTTTCAAATTCTTCTTTATCCTTTTCTTGGTCTTTTTGAATTTTTTTTGTTCTTTCATTTTCATCAGAATACATATTTATTTGGTTGTCTAGCGAGTTTAATTCTAAAGTTAGTTCAATTATTCTTGCATCCTTATCTCTTTTTTCTCCCTCTATTCCAGAAGTTCCTTTTCTTAGATCATCTATTTCTTGTTCTAAATGTAATACTTTTTTATCATTTATTGCTTCTCTCTTGAAACCTATTTTAGTTCCTCTTCTATACCCACCAATCATTGCACCAGAAGATTCTATTAAATCTCCACCTAATGTTACCATTCGAACTCTTCCAATTCCAATTTTTCTTGCTGTTTCTATGTCTTCAACAATTAAAGTGTTACCAAATATGTTACTGAATGCGTTGTGATAAGTTTGATTGTATTTTATTAAATCGATTGCTAAACCATGGACACCATTCAATTTTTTTAGAGAGTTTATTCCTTCTCTTGAAGATTTTGTTTTGATTTTATTTAAAGGTAAGAATGTAACTATTCCTAGTCTATTTTCTTTTAATGTTCTGATGCATTTTTCTGCAGTTGTATCATCGCTTGTAACAACACTCTTTATTCTTCCACCTGCACAAACTTCTAATGCCAATTCATATTTATCATTTGTTTTACCCAACTCAGAAATAGTTCCGTGTACTCCCTCTATTGAAGATATTCTTTCAATTGAAGGGTCTGTGAATGTTCCTTGTGAATTTGTTCTTAATCTTGCAAGTTCGTTTACTTTTGCATTGAAATCTGTTACAGGTGCTGATTTGTTTGATAGATTACTTCTTTGTTTTTCTACTTTTCTCATATCAGTTTCTAATTGATTTCTTTCTCTGAATAATGATTCAATCTTTTTGTTGTTTTTGTTTAAGTTTGTTTCTAATTGTGATTTCCTATCTTTTATTTTTATTATTTCTTTTTGCAATGTTTCAGTTCTTGTTTTTGCTTCAACTAAATCTGTTTTTATATTTGTGATTCCTTCTCTTAATGTTAGTTGTTCTCTTTCTCCACTTTCATCTAAAATTTTATTAATATCTTGGATTTCTGTTTTTTTATCGTCTATTTTGTCTTTTATTTCATTTATTTTTTTTGTTACTGTGCCAAACTTTTTTTGTTGTTCGTCTATTAATTTTTCTAGCTTTTCTTTTTTTACCTTAACTTCATTTATTTTTAATGTTGCATAAGTTGCTTTATTATCTTTTAATTTATTTTTAAGATCTAAATATTTTTTTGCTTGGTCCCTATCTTTTTTTAATTCTCTAAGGTGTGCTTCTCTTTCTGTTAGTAGAATGTTTGCTTCTGTTAATTTTTCTTCAACTTTTTCTAATTCTGAAAGTGCTTTGATTTTTTTATCTTCAAATACTGAGATGCCTGCTATTTCTTCTATCAACAATCTTCTGTCTATTGGTCTCATGTTTGTGAAGTGAACTATATCTCCTTGAAGAATTATGTTGTGTCCATCTGGATCAATGCTTGATGATGAAAGAATATCGACAACTTGCTGTCTTGTCATTTTTTTATCATTTATTAAATAGTTTGATTGTCCATTTTGTTTTATTACTCTAGATACTTTTACTTCTTTTGTGTCTAATGGAAATTTTTTGTTAGAATTATCAAAATAAATTGCAACTTCTGCAGATGAATGTGGTTTTTTTGATTTTCCGCCATTGTAAATTAGGTTTGCAGACTTATCAGCCCTCATAGATTTGGCTGAAGTTTTTCCAAGAACGAAACATAGAGCGTCCATAATGTTTGATTTTCCCGAACCATTTGGACCAAGAACACAATTGAAGCCATTTCCAAATGAGAGTTCAGTTCTTTTAGCAAAGGACTTGAACCCTTGAGCAGTCAGTTTTGTAACCCTTGTCATCAGTATATCACCTACAACATCATTTAAATATTTTTTTGTCTTTAAAACTCAGATATTGCCTTTTGATTCTTTTTATTTGCTACATTTTGGAATGTTTTCCATGATTTTCTAAATATTTCAGGATGTTTATTCCAATTATTTTTTACGAATTCTTGAGTTATTGAATTTGAAGGATATCCGGGTCCGGTGTTACCATATTTTGCTTTTATTTTGTCCATCTCTCTTTCTCTTGTTACTTTTGCCAAGATTGATGCTGCAGAACAAACTGGATGATTTACATCTGCTTTATGTTCAGAAATTAGTTCTGTGTCTTTTTTTAATAGATTTCTTATGTAGTCTGCATACTTTTCTGGTTTTGGGTGTGGTGAATCCAAGATTACTGTTTCTGGATTAAATTCATTTATTATTTCTGCTGACTTTTTAGCTTCTAGCCAGTTTAAATTAGAAGTATCATCTCTTAGAATTGTTTTATCTATCTCTGCAGGTTCAATTATTATTATGCTAGTGCTTTTAGCTATTCCAATTATTTTGTCGAATAAGATTTCTCTTTGTTTTTGATTTAATAGTTTAGAATCTTTTACTTCAATATCTCTTAATTTTTTTTCATCTTTTTTATCTATTAGAACTCCTGCTATAATTAATGG
>CAZUEV010000001.1:0-21903 GCA_964619355.1 Candidatus Woesearchaeota archaeon | reverse complement strand
ATTATAGATTTTGCCATTCCTTTCATAAACATGTGTTTTGATAGTTCCATTATCGTAACTACTATTACTAAAATTATAATTAATGTCATTAAATCCATATTATTCTTTTTGTATAGATAGTATTTAAAATTATTTATTGAGAGACCCACACCTTGTTTTCTTTTGGAATTCCAATTACAAGTTGTTTTATTTTGATTTCATATGGAATTTTTATTGTAAATTGTTTCTTTGACGCTGGTTGGTTGAGTTTTTTGTATTTAATTAGAATTTATTCTTGCTTTTTAATTTTTAATTTTATCGACGGTGTTTTTTCGTTTTTTAAATTTTAGTTTATATTATTTATTATTATATTATATATTATATTATTATATTATATATTATATAGTATAACTACTAAAAAGTTCCAAATGAATTGAAGGTCATCTCGATGAAAATTCTTTTGAAAATACTTTCCATAGGAAATATAGGTCCCTGGCTAATAATGTTTATATATTGATGAACCATAGTTTGTTTCTCATGGTAAAAAAAAGAGTAAAACTGGTAAAATCTACAAAAAAGAAAATATCGACTGCTAAACATATTAAAGGTAATTCTCTTGAAAAATATATTAAAGCGACTTCAGAAGAGGGCATACATAAAATAGAAGAATCGTCAGATAATGTGGATCAAGCTGCAGGGGACGATATTGATGGTTTTTTTGAGGAATTTCTTTCAAAAGAATCAATATTTGAAGATAAACAAATTTTACAAGTAAATTATACACCTGAAACAATTCCACATAGAGAAAAACAAATAAAAGAAATAGCTTCAATTTTAGCCCCTGCATTGAAGAATGAAAAGCCATCTAACATCTTCTTATATGGAAAAACTGGTACTGGAAAAACTCTTTCTGTACTTCACGTTGTTAAGAAGTTGAAGAATATAGCAAAAACTAAAAAAGTAAATTTGGGAGTTTTTTATCTTAATTGTAAACTGAAGAGGGTTGCAGATACAGAGTATAGATTGGTAGCTGCATTGGCAAGGGAATTTGGTGAAGATGTTCCATTTACTGGACTACCTACTGATGAAATATATAGAATATTTGTTAAATCAATTGATTCTGAAAAAAGAAATTTAATAATTGTTTTGGATGAAATAGATCAACTTGTGAAGAAAATTGGCGATGAAATTCTTTATACTTTAACCAGGATGAATTCCGAGCTTAAAAAAACAAGAATTACCATAGTTGGCATATCTAACGATTTACAATTTGCAAATTATTTAGACCCAAGAGTAAAATCTTCTTTAACTGAAGAAGATATAAATTTTCCATCTTACAATGCAATACAACTTCAAGATATCCTTTCACAGAGGGCAGATGGTGCATTTAAAGATGGTGTTGTTAAAGAGGGTGTAATTGGTAAATGTGCGGCATATGCTGCAAGAGAGCATGGGGATGCTAGAAGGGCATTAGATTTATTGAGAGTTGCAGGTGAGTTGGCAGATAGAGAAAATGGGGAATCTCTTGAAATAAAGTATATAGACCGTGCCGAGGAAAAAATAGAAAGGGATTTGATTTATGATGCAATTCAAACGTTGCCTAAGCAATCCCAAATTACATTACTTTCTATCTTTGAATTACATAGGAAGGAAACGGATAAAATTTTAACAGGGGATGTATATGAATCATACAAATCGTTGTGCAATTCTTGTGGTTTAAAAACTTTAACTCAAAGAAGGCTTTCAGATCTTATTGCAGAGCTTGACTTATTGGGAATAATTAATGCAAGGGTAATTAGTAAGGGGAGATATGGGAGAACTAGAGAAATAAAGTTGGCAGTTCCTGCAGCAAATGTACCCAAGCTTAGTAAGGAGTTAAAGACATGGTTGGGAATATAAGTGATAAAATTTCCTTTTTTTTGAAAAGAGGTTATTTGCTCAATCCAGATATTTTAAAAATTGTTGAACTGGACGTGTTTGATAAATTAAATGGGCAATTTGATTCTGAAGATAAACCACTTGTATTAACTAAAGATGTTAAAAAATTAGTTGAACAAAAAAGAGTTAATTTTAATATAAAATGGGAAGATTTTGAGAAGGCAAGAGTTAATTATGAAAAAGGCATTGATGATGAAGTCTATTTGACTTTTTTGAGTGCTCCAACTTACAATGCTACTGAGAAGTTTGGTGAAAAAGAATTAAGTGATTCTGAAAAGATGGGTGGACACGAATCTGTTAAAGAGATTTCCGCTAAACCAATTGTATTGAGAACTTACAGCGATAAAAACAAGAAATTAGAAGTTTTATCTTTTATTGATTATTATAAAATTCGCTATAATTATATTAAAAAAATTCTTCAAATAAGAAATGGATTAGGGGATGCTGTTTCAGTTAATAGGCTAAAAAATAAGCGAAGAGGGGACAAAGTTTCTACTATAGGGATTGTTTATTCTAAAGGAACCACAAAGAATGATCATATTGTTTTGGAAATAGAAGATGTTACAGGCATGGCCAAATTTATGATTATGAAAACTAAAGATGAATTGTACTCAAAAGCTAGAGATATAGTTTGTGATGAGGTTATTGGAATAAAGGGTGTAATGGGTGATGGACTTTTGTTTGCAGACCAAATTTTTTTCCCAGAATTTTCAGAAAGTAATGGATTAAAAAAAGGTCAAATTGATGAATATGTTGCATTTATATCTGATGTTCATGTTGGATCTGACATATTTATGGAAGAGAATTTTTTGAGATTCATTAATTGGATCAATGGGAAATATGGAAACAAGGAACAAAAAGAAGCAGGATTGAAGGTAAAATATTTGTTCATAGTAGGAGATTTGGTAGATGGTGTTGGAGTTTATCCAGGACAGGAGTCAAATTTAAAGATAAAAGATATAACTGCCCAATATGATAAATTAGCGGAATTAATTGCCATGATTCGGAATGATGTTCAAATAATTGTTTGCCCCGGTGATCACGATGCAGTTAGATTGGCAGAACCCCAACCTGCATTAGATAAATCCCTTGCAGAGTCTGTTTGGGCTCTTGACAATGTAACTTTAGTTACTAATCCCTCATTTATTAATATTGGTGGAACAAAAGATTTTGAAGGATTTAATGTTTTAATTTATCATGGACGTAGTTTTAGTTATTTTATTGATGTTTTGGATTCAGTTAGAGAAGCAGGGGGTTATGACGGTATAGATTACCTTTTAAAATTATTATTAAAAAAAAGGCATTTGGCCCCAAGTCATGAATCAACATTATCTGTTATAAATCCTGAAGAAGATGGATTGATCATAGAACAATCTCCAGATTTTTTTGCAGTTGGACATATACATAGATCTAAGGTAAGTCAAGTTGGAAATACTACTTTGATTTCTGGTAGTTGCTGGCAGCCATTAAACGATCATCAAGAAAAATTAGGCCATAATCCTGAGCCTGGCAGAGTCCCAATTGTTAATCTTAAAACTAGAGAAGTTAAAGTTATGAAATTTATTGATGATTAAAATGGGTCTGAAATTAAAAGATTATAATGAAATATTGAATAAAGAAGTAAATAGAGCATATTCTCTTGCAAAAGATGCAAAATCCAAATCAAAGGACCCAATAAATAGAGTAGAAATTCCACTTGCCAAAAATATGGCTGAACGAGTAGAGGGATTAGTTGGTGTTGCAGCACCACAAATAATTGGAAAGGGAATCCCAGATCGCATTGGAGAACTAGAAAAGGAATATGGCAAACTTGATTGGAGGGTTGCATTAGTAATTTCTGAAGAAGTCGCTTCCAGCAAATTTTGTGAATTTGAAGATAAAAAAGAAGCTATTGAGGTTGGGATTCGAGTTGGTTTTGCATACGTTACCGTTGGTGTTGTAGCAAGTCCTCTTGAAGGCTTTACAGGGATTGATATAAGGTCTAGAAGAGATGGGAAAGAATATATTGCCTTGATGTATGCTGGCCCAGTTAGAAGTGCAGGAGGTACTGCTGCATCGGCATCAGTTCTTATTGCAGATTATGTTAGAAAGAAGATGGGGTATGCCCCTTACGATGCTGATGAAATTGAAGCAAAAAGATCAGTTACTGAAGTTACAGATTATCATGAAAGAATAACAAATTTGCAGTATTTTCCATATCCTGAGGAACTTGAATATTTAACTTTAAACCTTCCAGTTCAGATTGATGGGGATCCTACTGAAAAAATGGAAGTTTCTAATCATAAAGGATTGGATAGAATAGCTACAAATAATTTAAGAGGTGGGTTTTGTTTAGTAATGAGTGAATGTTTGGCACAAAAAGCTAAGAAAGTTTTAAAACAATTAGATAAGTGGGGTTCTGATTTTGAATTGACTGACTGGAAGTTTATGACTAAATTTTGTAAAATACAAACAAGATTAAAGGCAAAGCAAAAAGAAGACATTGTCGAGGATGAGAAAGAAAAAGTTTCACCAGACCATACTTTCATAAAAGATATTGTTGCAGGGAGACCAGTTTTAACTCATCCTTTGAGCAAAGGAGGATTTAGATTAAGGTATGGCAGAACTAGAACTACTGGGTTAAGTGCGACAGCAATACACCCCTTAACTATGAAAGTTTTAAGAAATTACATAGCAATTGGAACACAATTAAAGGTTGAAAGACCTGGCAAGAGTACAGTTCTTAGTTCTTGTGATTATTTGGAAGGACCAATATTAAAATTGGATAATGGCGATGTAATTTTTTTAACCGAGGAAAACTATGATGAAGTAAAGGGTAAGATATCAGAGATTTTATTTTTGGGTGATATTCTTATTCCATATGGGGACTTTTTGAACAGGGCACATATGTTGGTTCCCCCTGGTTATTGTGAAGAATGGTGGTTGAAACACATACAATCTAAATTTAAATTACCTGAAGATATTTCTAAATTGACTGGAATTGCAACATCTTTAGTTAAGAAATTGTTTAATGATCCAATAAAGACTAGAATCTCTGCTGTAGATGCACATAATCTTTCTAAAAAATTAAATGTTCCATTACATCCACGATTTACATATCATTGGAAAGATATTGATATTAAAGAATTACTTGTTTTGTTAGGGTGGTTAGTAACTTCGACTGTAAAGAGAGAGGATGGGTACAAAATAATACTTCCATTAACCTACAAATCTGAAATTATTGAACCAAAGAAAATTTTAGAAAAAATTGGTGTACCCCATAGAGCAGTTTCTAAAGAATATGTTGTTATAGAAGGGGATTGGGCTGCAGGATTTATGATCAATTTGGGTTTTTATGAAAATGATGTTGATTTTAAAGAATTGATAAAGAAAGTAGATTCAAATAAAGATTCATTAGAAATGGTTGATGTTTTTTCTAATGTTAAAATAAAAGATAAATCTGGTTTAACAATAGGTGCTAGAATGGGTAGGCCTGAAAAGGCAAAAATGAGAAAGATGACTGGAACCCCACACGTTTTATTTCCAGTTGGTTCGGAAGGTGGGAGATTAAGAAGCTTCAATTCATCATTGCAAAAAGGAAAAGTAAATTCAGAATTTCCAATATTTTTTTGTGAATCTTGTAAGAATGAAACTATTTATCCTTATTGCGAAAAATGTGGTGAAAAAACATCTAGAAAGACTTACTGCTATAATTGTAAAAGAGTAATGGACACCGAAGAATGTCCACACCATGGAAAAAATGGTCTTTTTTATCGCAGAGATATTGATATAGGGCATTTTTGCAATGTTGCAAAGAAAGTGCTTAAGCTCAGAGAGATTCCAAAGTTAGTAAAAGGTGTAAGGGGAGTTTCTAATGGTGATAGGTCTATGGAAGATTTAGCAAAAGGAATTTTAAGATCTATACACGGTTTGGCTGTCAATAAAGATGGAACTATTCGTTATGATATGACTGAAATGCCTTTGACACATTTTATTCCAAAAGAAATTGGAACATCTGCTGCTAAACTTGTTGAATTGGGTTATACTGAAGATATTTATGGTGAAACTTTGACTAATGAAAATCAAATTTTGCAGTTAATGCCCCAAGATGTTGTATTGCCCTCTTGTGAAGAATCCTCTGAAGAAGGCAGTGATTCTATTTTGTTCAGGGTTGCAGGTTTTGTTGATGATTTGCTGAACCGTTTTTATGATCTAGATAAATTTTATAACCTTAAATCAAAAAAGGATTTGATTGGACATTTAATAATCAGTCTTGCACCTCACACTTCTGCAGGAGTTATTGGCCGTATAATTGGTTTTTCCAATACGCAAGGCTGTTATGCAAGTCCCATTTGGCATTGTGCGCAAAGAAGAGACTGTGATGGTGATGAAAACGGAATTATGTTATTGATGGATGGGTTGCTTAATTTTTCTAGAAAATATTTACCAAGCCACCGTGGCGCTACGCAAGATGCACCACTTGTTTTGACATCAAATATTATCTTAACTGAAGTTGATGATATGGTTTTTGATATGGATTGTGTTTGGAGTTATCCACTTGAATTTTATGAAGCCTGTGAAGAATATAAGATGCCGTGGGATATCAAGATAGAAATGGTTGGGGACCATTTAGATAATCCAGATTTTAAGTTAGGTTTTACACACGAAACTACAGATATGAATGCAGGTGTAATATATAGTGCGTATAAGCAAATACCAACAATGGAGGGTAAAGTTGTTGGTCAGATGAAATTAGCTGAAATGATACATGCTGTTGATGAGAATGATGTTGCACGGCTAGTAATTGAGAGACATTTTATCAGAGATATAAAAGGGAATTTGAGAAAGTTTAGTATGCAACAATTTAGGTGTGTAGATTGTAATGAAAAGTATAGAAGGCCACCGCTGATTGGAAAGTGTAGAAAATGTGGTGGAAAATTATTATTTACTATATCTGAAGGTTCTGTAATAAAATATTTAACACCTTCTTTGAATTTAGCTGAGAAGTATAAAGTTCCTACATATACTTATCAAACTCTAGATTTGACTAGAAGAAGGATAGAGAGTGTTTTTGGTAAAGAAGCAGATAGGCAGGAAGGCCTGGGTCGTTGGTTTGGTTAGATAAAATAAAGTATTGTTGGTAAGAGTAAACAACCCATTAAATGATTTCTACCTATACCTAATTTTGCAGGTATTATTCCTGTGAATGTTGATACTGTTAGAATTAATAATCCAATAAAGTTGCTTGAAAGGAAGAATACCATTACAACTATTAAGATTATTATTGAAAGTACAAGTTTTTGATAATTTACTTTTGAAAATAATGTTGAAAATACTTTTGTTATTTTTATTGTTAGTACAGTTGCTATTCCTCCAGCTATCAAAGTTACAGCCAAGAATATGATTAAATTTTCTAGTGTTAATATACCAATTATTTTTGAGATTGCAACAACCGCACCATTTCTTGCTTTGCTAATTATGTAAAGTGCTAGAAAACTTAAAACCATATTTATTGTGTTTAAGCCACCTACCAAAATTAGAAATCCTTCATTCGTTATTTTTTTGTATAATTCAGAACCAATAATTGCTGCCTGGGCAGGACCTAATCCTGGTAAGAACGAACATAAACCTCCTGCAGCCAAAGAAGATCCCATTGTTTTTGTTAATTCTGATTTTTTTATTTTTGGGAAAGTTATTTTTTGTGGAGGTATTTTTGCTTTTTCTGATATACTTATGAACAACATACTTGTTCCGAATAATCCAGACAATAATGGAAATAGGGGGTTTTTCAAATTGGGCATACTTAAAGCACCAATGCCCAAGATGCCAGACATTAAAAAGAGTATTAATGCCCACATTCTAGATTTTTTCTCTCTTATGATTAAGAAACAAGATGCACCAATCAAAACATATCCAATTACTTCTTTCAAATATGGATAAACTGTTTCAATTATTATTTTGAATAAAGGGGACAATGCGACTGCAAGTAGTAGTGAGAATATGCTTCCAATTAAAGTTAACATTACTGCTTCATATCCTCTGCCTTCTAGCAACATTTTGTGTCCAGGTAGAACTGAAAGTGCAGTTTCTGCTTCCGGTGCCCCTAAAAATATGGAGGGTATTGAATCAAGAAATGTATGTGTTATTGCCATGGATATTATAAAAATGGAAATTATTAGTGGAGAAACAATTTCAAGTAAAAATGCTGAGAAACTTAGTATAAGTAATGCAACAAGATTTATATGTACGCCTGGTATCAAACCAGTTATTATTCCAAATGCACAACCTAAAATGATTGTAATTATTATTTGTTCAATCATCTGTTTTTATTATTTCTTCGGCTTGTAATTCAAATTCATTATTGTATTCTACAATTTTTCCTTTTATTGTCACTCTTTCATTGTCATTTAGAATTATCTCTTCGTTTTTGAATGCAACAATTACTATGCTTGATTCTCCATCAAATAGTTTTAGTAAGTAAAGTCCTTCAGTTTCTTTTAGTATTGATAGTTCTCCAGTTATTTTCACTAGCTTATCGATATCGTTGTTTGTTATGTCTTTTATTTTGTATTCGGGTGGTTCGATATTTTCAGTTATGAACAAGATAAGTAAAATTCCAACTATTGAAGACATTAAAGAAATTTTCAATAATGTGTTTTCATTCATCAGTTTAGTTTTTATAGAGTAATGTTTATAAATACGTGTAGTTTCATCCATTTTATGGGTATACTTACCAAAAAGAGAGGTGATAGTTCTTACTCCCTAGGTGAAGAAAATAGAAAACTTAGAGAGACCGTTTCTAATTTAAGGAGGGAGCTAGGAGTTTACAAAGAGCCACCATTGATAGTGTGCGATGTTGTAAAAGTTCTTGGTGAAAAAGCAATTGTTAAGTTACAAAATGGAAATAAATTTCTTGTTAGTGTTTCTCCTTCTCTGCAAGGTAAAGTTTTCGTTGATCATAGAGTTTTAGCAGAGCAAAAATCTTTAGTTGTTGTAGATATTTTGGGCAAGGTAAAACAGCACGATGTTGAGAATTTTATTATTATGAATAAACCAAATATTTCTTGGAAAGAAATTGGTGGGTTGAAAAATCAAATAAGGGAGTTACATGAAGTTATAGAGTTGCCTTTAAAAAATCCAGGCTTGTTTAAAAAAGTGGGTATTCAACCACCAAGGGGAGTTTTGTTATATGGTGCGAGCGGGACTGGTAAAACCATTCTTGCTAAAGCTGTTGCTAGAAGTACAGATTCAACTTTTGTAGAAATAGTTGGTAGTGAGCTTGTACAGAAATTTATAGGTGAAGGGGCCAAACTAGTGAAAGATATTTTTAGTTTGGCAAGAGAGAAGGCACCAACCATAATTTTTATTGATGAACTTGATGCAATAGCTTCAGAGAGGGCAGATTATGGAACAAGTGGAGAAAGAGAAGTTCAGAGAACATTTATGCAACTTTTGAGTGAGATAGACGGGTTTGATCCTTTGGATAATGTTAAAATAATTGGTGCAACTAATAGGATTGATATTTTAGATCCTGCCGTTCTAAGGCCTGGAAGATTGGATCGGTTGATCGAGATCCCTACACCAGATGTTAATGGTAGAAAGGAAATATTTAATATTCATTCTAAGGATATGACTTTAGATAATGTTGGTATTGAGGGTATTCTTCCTTTGACTGAAGGATTTTCAGGTGCGGAAATAAAATCTGTGTGCACGGAAGCAGGATATTTTGCAATAAGAGAAGATAGGGTTAAAGTTAACATGGGTGATTTTTTACGTGCTGTTGATAAAGTTAGGCAAGATGAATCTGCAGATAATGTGGAGGGGATGTTTGGCTGAAAATGAATGATTTTTTACTCTTGTTTTTGTCTATAATTAGTTTGCTTGTTTTATACTGGATATTTTTTGGTGAGAAAAAGTTTAAAGAGAAACTTGAAAAATGAGAGTATTTGTTGGTTTGATTTTGCAAGATGAAATTAAGGAAGAACTTTTTAAGCTGCAAAAATCTTTTCCAAGAGATGTTGCAAAAATCAATTGGGTAGCTAAGAAAAGGTTGCACTTGACTTTAAAGTTTTTGGGAGAAATAAATGAAAATGAAATTTCTAAGGTTACATCAGTGTTAAATGAAATATCTTTTGATTCTTTTGAAGTTAAGTTGGGTTCATTGGGTGTGTTTTCAAATAATGATTCTCCCTTTGTTTTGTGGGTAGATCTTATTCCAAATAAGAAAATAATTGATTTGCAACAGAAAGTTGATGCGGAGTTGTTACCTTTGTTTAAATCTGATCAAAAATTCAGCCCACATTTGGTATTGGGCAGGATAAAGTTAATCAAACACAAAGAATCATTTTCTGAATTAGTTAAAGAGCTTAAATTTGAAAAGAAAAGATTTTCTATCAAAGAGTTTTATTTGATTCAAAGTACCTTGACTAAAGATGGCCCAAAATACAAGATATTAGAGAAATTCAATACGTAAACTTTTATATATTTCTAGAATTAGTGTTTGATTATGAACCTAGCAAAAAATAAATGGATTCCTCTTACTATACTTCTTGTACTAATTGTATTTGTATTTGTTTATCTTTTTATTTTTAATTCTAATGATGAAACTGAGAGATTTGCTTCCGAACCGATTGCTGGATGTGTTGTTATGAATGACAGGGGCCACTATGAAGATAGTGTGGATGTTGTTTTTTTAGCTGAAAATTATAATGATATGGGAAAATTTGTTTCAGATTCAGAAACTTTCAGAGATGGTTTTTTGGATGTATTTCCTTACAGCGAATATTCTGAGAGATTTAACTTTTTTAGATTAGAGTCCTTTGAAAATCTTGGTTGTGAATATGATGGTGAGTATGAAGGTGCAGTAGTTTGTGATCCTGCTACTGTTAAGAAAAAGTCATTATCTTGTCCTGCAGATTATTATATTGTTTTGGTAGATATTAATGGTGTTAGGAACTTTTTTGATCATTTAAGGTCAAGTGCATGGAGGGGTGTTGCATCGTTAAATGTTGCAGATGATCCTTTGGTTTTTCCACATGAATTTGCACATCTTTTTGCTGATTTACATGATGAATATGCTTGGGAAGGTGGAAGCATATTTGGAGAGTCCCCCAATTGTGATGATGAGTTTGCGTCTTGTCCACAATTTGAGGAAGTTAGAGGTTCTGAATGTCATATTGGGTGTGTTAATAATAGGCATGCAAGATCTGTAGATATTGGCATAATGAGAGATTATTGGAAATCGTCTACTTATGGTGTTTTTAATGAATATCTAATTGAAAATGTTATTTTGGAGAATAGTTTGGGCAATTCTGAAATAGGAACTGTTTCAATGTCTCCAAAAAGATTATTGGCACAAGTTCCTGAAGAAGTTCTTTTGATTGAATATGAATGTATTGGTGCTGATTGTAAAATATCTTCAGTTTTAGAAACGGAAGGATTTGTTCAGAAATATATAGATACGCTTGCAAAAGATTCAGTTATGTCCCTGGATTTAAATGATGGTGAATCTTACAATTTTGATTATTTGAATACTCTCTATGTGGAGGGGCATAATGTTAATGGTGAAATGGTTGCAGATCATAGGATTGTTAGCAAAATAAATGACTTTGTAATTGTTAGAAATCCAATGAATGATGTGAAGATTGAGTTAAAAGATCCAGAAGGTGAAGTTTTAGATACATATGATTATGTTTTCACATCAAATGTTCCAGATTATGTTCAAAGTTTAAATAGCCAGACTGTTGAGATAGAAGACGTGGTTTAAGTTTCATATATTTCATTTACAATTCTTTCTATTTCTTCAGCTCTTTTTTTCCCAATACCATCTATTTTTTCCAAATCTTCTTTTTTGGCATTGGCTATTTTTTTAATAGAGTTTATTTTATTTAGAATTGTTTTTGCAGTGTTAGGCCCAATACCTGGTAACGATTCGATTATGAATTCTTGTTGTTCTTTTGTTGTTGTAGGTTTTTTCTCCAATCTTAGTCCAATCTCTCTTGCATCTGGTTTTTGTTCTCTTATTGAAATTACTTTTATTAATTCTGCAGTGTCTTGTTGGTTTTTTGTGTAAAGTATTGGTATTCCAAAAGAAACTGCTATTGCAGATAGCATACCCCTTATTGCATTCGGGTGAATTTTTCTTATTGAATAAATATCTTCAGTTCCTTCAATTATTACAATTGGTTTTTCGAAGTTTTCTCTTAAATTTTTTATCTGCAAGAATATTCTTTTGTCTATTAATGAATCCACGAAATCTCTTACTGTTTTTCTTTCAATTCCAACTCTTTCAGAAACCATGAAATCTGAAACTGTCAATGTTTTTACTTTGACGTTTATGCCCAGATCATGGAGTTTTTTTGTTATCCCGGAGTTTGATTCTCTAGAATCCACGTAAACTATTGATCCAGTTTTTTCTATAAATGTCTTTAATGTTGGTTGTTTTTCGAAATTTAGTTGTTTATTGATACTTTGCAGGGTGGTGTGCATTCTTTTTTCTTTGTGATGAGATATCCAATAATTTATTTCATCTCTTGTGTTTTTTGTTATTAGTAGAATTATTTTACCTTTATCATGTCTTGCAGTTCTACCCCTTCTTTGAATAGATCTTATTGCAGAAGGTACTGGTTCATAGAAAATTACTAAATCTACTTTTGGTAAGTCTAAACCTTCTTCCCCGATTGATGTAGAGATTAGACAATTGTATATGCTAGTCTCAAAATCTTTTATAATTGCAATTTGTTCTTTTTGATTTAATTTTATTCCATCTTTTTTTGCTTGCCCTACAAATATTTTTGCATTTATGTCTTTAATTTTGTTCAGTTCTATTTCCAGTTCTTTTACTGAGTCTCTATAATTGTTGAAAATAATTATTTTTATTGAAGGATCTTTTTTTATATTTTCTTTGACGATTTCCATAAGTCTTTTTTGTTTTGGATGTTTTACCTTTCTGATAGCCAAATTTTTCGTTAGAATGTAAGCAGATTTGAAATTTAGATCATTTGTTAAATTTTTTGCTGCTTTTGTTTTTGTATCTTCAAATATGGTTTTTAGATATTTGTTTAAAGAATTTACTCCTTGTGTTTCTAACATATCGATTGCATGGTTTATTTTTATTGTTTCTGCTACGAGTGAGATTGATCTAAATGTATTGTAATCTTTGCTCCCCCTTGCAATTTCACCTTGGAGAGTTCCCTGCGCATTTAAAAGTTCTTTTTTTGTGGGTTGTGAAGATAATTTTATTAGTCCTTGTTCCTTTATTTTGAGTATTTTTTCCTTTAATGAGCCTGCCAATAGTTTTTTTATTTTTTTGAATTCTTCAGGTAATTCAATCATTTCTTTTTCTATTTCCAGTTCTTGAATGTATTCTTTTACGTCAGGGTCTTCTTCTGTTCGTGACTCTATTTTTTTTGAATAGATGTTCTTACACACTTCAAGTATTTTTTCTTTGTTTGATCCTGGCGATGCAGTTAGACCAATTAGTCTTTCAAAATTTGATTTTTTGTGATATTCCTTTGCTATCCACGTATAAGCATAATCTTGTACTGCTCTATGTGCTTCATCTATAATTAGTGTAGATACTTTTGTAATGTCAATTGATTTATTTAGCAAATCGTTTTCAATACATTGGGGCGTGCTTACTATGATTCTTGAATCTTCCCACAGCATTTTTCTTTTGCTTGGTGGTATTGCTCCTGTGAATAGTACTACTCTATTTTCATCAGTGCTATTTTTTATTTCATTGTAGATTTGATTTGCTAGTGGTTTTGTAGGAGTTAAAAATAGAGCTTTTGTGTTTTTATAATCATCAAACCTTTTTACAATGGCCATTATTGCTATCTTTGTTTTTCCCATGCCAGTTGGTAATACTACAAGTGTATTATCTTGCAAACAGGAATGCAGAACTGTTTCTTGATATAATCTGGGTTTAAAATTTATTTTGGGCATAGTTTCGTTACTCTATTTTGGTTTATAAAGAATCTTATGGCCCCTGTCAAGTCTATCTAAATTTATATATGAAAAATAGTAGTGAAATTACTGCAGCAATAAGTCCAAATACTAATGCACTTAGCGAATTAGTTAGAATTAACAAGGCAATGGAGAATATTATGAATGTTATTCCAAATAGGTATAATGGCGCTGATCCAAAGAAGATCTTAGTCCCATCCAATCCTGCCAAGGGAACCATTGCAAAAATTGCTATATAGTATGATATTTTTACTAGATCTGAAAATCCAGGAATTATATTTAATATTAATGCTAAAAGAGTTAGAGTTAAAGGTCCTGCAAAGTGGATTATTGCAATTTCAAAATCAGTAACTTGTTTGAATTGTCTCTTTGTTCTTGCAAGTTTTATTTCTGAAATTTCTGAACTTCCAACTGCACAGAATTTTAGTAAGCCATTTGAAAAAAATGAGAAAAGTAATGGTAAAATTATTCCTATTTTTATTGAATTGATTTTTATTCCAAAGATTTTTGTATTTTTTATTTTTGCCCTTTTTGTGAACCAGAATCTTTTGATGCTCCATATTCTGAATGTTGAACCACAACCATAGTTTCTTGCGATCAATTTGTGAGATATTAGGTATACTAATAATGCAATTGCCGAGAGAATTGATAATCTAATCAAATTTACTAATCCCGTTCCAAGCTCGAAAGCAGGTCCAGATCCCCATTGTCTAAATGAAAATACGAATCCCAGCATTAGTGCAGATATTGTTATACTCCAGATTTCCTTTCCATCAAATATTTTAGTATTCATGCTCAAGAAATGTTCTTTTTTAAATTATATAAGTTTTTTGTCCATTTTCCAACCTATTTTTTGTAGATTCGTAGGCTCGAAAATTATATAAAGTTGGAGAGACTTCTGCTGAGTATATTATTTGGAGGGATACACAATGTTAAAAACGAAGAAGATATCTGAGGTTATCAATATGCCTGTTTATAATGATTCTGGGGAGTATTTTGGTGATGTAGAGGAAACGCTGATAGCATCTAGCAAGATCTATGGTTGGAAAATTAGATCTACTAAAAAGTCATACATAAGTAAAGTAATGAGTGGTGCAAAGGGAGTTATAATTCCACATAAACTGGTTAAGTCTATTGGTGATATAATGATAGTTACAAAGGCTGAAATTCCAAGTTATGATGAGCGGGGTACCGAGGTAACTCCTGAATAAAAGCACAAATTTTAAATACTCTTATTTTTATTTTAGTGATAATATGGCTTCCAAGTTACAAGGGACGATTGAATTTTTGAAGGATTTTGGACTTTTTGATGTTATACTTCCATTCTTACTTGTTTTTGCAATTGTTTTTGCAGTTTTAGAGAAAACAGGTATACTTGGAAGTGATAAAAAGAATCTAAACTCAATTGTTGCTTTAGTTTTAGGATTACTTGCTATTGCTGCTAATAAAGTTGTTACGGCCTTAACAAGTGCATTACCCAATGTTGTATTGTTAATTGTTATATCGGTTTCGTTTTTAATGATGATTGGTGTATTCTTTAAAAGTGGCGAGTTTGATTTTCACGAAGCACATTCTGGTTGGTATAAAGCATTTGCTTTTGTTCTATTGATTAGTGTACTTGTTATTTTCTTAGGTGCATGGATTACAGATAGCGGAATAAGTGCTTTGTCATATATTTTTGCATATTTGAACTCTAATTTTGGTAGTGATTTGATAGGTGGAATCATATTGTTAGTTGTTGTTGTTGGTACAATATGGTTTGCTGTTGGAAAAGGAAAAACCTCTGAGGAGCCTTAAAATGGTTGATTTTTATTCAATCTTTCATACGTTGGAAGGTTCAGGTTTCTATGAATATGTTTTACCCTTTCTTTTAGTTTTTGTTGTACTCTTTGCAATTTTGGAGAAGACGCTAATACTTGGATCCACAGGCCCCAAGGGGGAACAGAAACCCAAGACCAATTTGAATGTAATCCTTGCAGTTGTGTTGGCACTTGTTATTTTGATTAATACTGAGCTTATTTTTATTATGAATCAATATCTTTCCAGGATGGCCTTTTTTATTGTTTTGGGGGTGATGTTTATGTTAGTTATAGCCATGTTTGCAGGTAAAGATGCACAAGGTAAGTTCTTTTCTGGACTTAATGTGTGGGTTGCAGGTGCAATAGCTGTTGTTGCTTTATTGTGGTCTTTGAGTTCATCTGGTTATGGTTGGAGTTTCTTGCCTTATTGGATTACTGATGAGGTTCTTAGTTGGATATTGTTCTTGGCTATATTTGGTATAATAATTGCTGTTCTTACTAAAGAAAATAGAAGCCCTAGTACTGGCAGGGAAGCTGTTTTGCTTAGGAGTGCATAATGGCTACATTTTTGGACATAGGGTTACTTGAATATTTTCTACCTTTGTTTAGTTTTATTTTGATTTTTATTTTGCTTTATGCTATTTTGCAAAAATCTAAAGTGCTTGGAGGAAGAGTTTGGATAGATATTACAATTAGTCTTGTACTTTCATTGGTTGCTATGTTTTCTGGCTCTGTTTTTGATGTCATTAATATTGCAACCCCTTGGTTTGTTTTGTTGATGGTCATGTTAGTCTTCCTTGCTTTAGTGGCTTCTTTTGCTTTTAAGGGAGGAGTTACGGAGATGCCGATGTTTAAAATCTTTGCACTGTGGTTGCCATTGATAATCATTGTTTGGTCAATGACTGCTGTTTTTGGTCCAATACTTACACCTTATTCAGCAGGTGCAAATTCTGAATGGGAAGCATTGAGAACGATCTTTCATCCAAGGATAATTGGTGCAATAGTTATGGTTGTTATAGTTTTATTCACTGTTAAAGTAGTTGTTCAGAATAAATAATTATGTTAATTTTTTTGTAACTCTTTCTAAATCTTTTATGTTTTTTGTTAGTGGGCTGATTATATTTCCTAATACTTTTTCTAATGCTTTTATTTCTGCCCCGAGATCTTGTATGCCTTCTCCGTATTCAGATACTTTTCCTAGGACTGCTTTTTGCAGGTTTTCAAATCTGTTTTGTACCCTAACTATTTCTTGTTTTACACCCGCAAGATCAGTATCAATTTTTTCTTTCCAGAGTTTTAAATCTCCAACACCTCTTACAAGTTCTTCCCATTTTTCCCCGACAATGGATTCAGCTATTTCTTCTATCATATCATAGCTTGCCCTTTCAGGGGATGGTTCCGAGAAGTTCATTTGTTGTGCTTGTTGTGGTTGAGCTTTAAAAGAAGGCCTTGTGTGAGATATATCTCGTACTTGAACATCTTTTTCTTTTCTTATTGGTTCTTGAGAAGGAGATGGTGCATCTTCTAACCCGGGCGGAATACCTTCAGGAGAAGTTCTTGGTTCTACTGCGTTTTTTACATCTAGAAGTTCCCTATCTTTTCCAAATCCCGCTTTTTGTCTTTCCATATTTAATTTGCCTTTGTTTGATTTTTCTTTATCAATTCAATTACTTCTTCTTCAGTCACGACGTTTAATGGATTCCACATATTAATATACTTTTCTAAAATTTTTACCTGTTCTTTTTTTGCAAATAGTTTTAATTCATTTATTATGTCTTTCATAGTATTTTTTAAAAGTTCAATGCTCTCTTTTACTTCTTTTAAATCTTCGTTTACTGATTTTACTTCGATATTAAGAGACTTGTAATGGTCAACCATATTTTGGTTAATCATAAGAATTCTTTCTCTGGTTAAGTTGTATTTTCCTTCAAGAATCCTTATTCTGGTGTTTAGGTCATTTAAATCCGCACCCATATTTTGTTGGACAGTATCCATTTTAAACGAAAGTTATTTTAAGATAGGTAATATATAAGACTATGAATATTAAAGGTTATGTTATTTTTTTAAAGTGGTAATATGGCAAAAGAAGGAGATAGTTTAAAACCCGGGGAGTACGAGCTCATTAGAGAAGGCAAACAGGAAGTTATGAAGATTAATTTTATTGGTTTTCCTTATGCTCCATCTATCGAAGATGACAAAATGACTATGTCTATGGTTGTTGATAGATTAATCGAGGTTCCAAGTGTTAGTAGGGTAGTTCTTTCGGCAGATAGAAATTATCAATATGGTGTAGATCAGATTCAGATGTTGCGGGAAATTGCAAATATTTATATTTTTTTAACTAGACAGAAAGGTGTTTTGTCATTATCTTCAATGGGTACAAGTATAGAATATGCCCAAATGTATCCTTCTAGATTTTCTAATGTTCAGTATGTTATTAATGATCTTTTGAAGGGAGATCCTGTTGGTGCTTATGTTGAGCTTAAAAGATTGATAAGGGAGCAGAAGATAAGGTTAAAGAATTCAAAAGGACCATTTGAAGCAAGAGATGAATCTGCGTATTTAAAATCTCTTACAGAAATTTTTGAAGTTGTTGGTAGATCTAAATTGGTTTCTCAGTTGAAAGGGGGATTTGACGGACATAGGATAGGCGATAGATCTGTTTATGTTGGAGCTTTTAGGCCAATGATTTCCCCTAATTTTATGTTCACTAGATTAATGGCAAGAGTTCCTGTTGATTCTGAGGAAGTAGATAGTTATGAATTGGATGGTGGCTCTCAAGTTATGGTTTTTGAATCTCCAAACGGGGTTAATATTTTATATCATCTTTCTCCCCCTGAGTTTAACTTACCAGAAGATCATATTTTACTTTTAGATTTGGCTAGAGTTGTTATGTCTGAGCACAAACCTACAACTGCAGAGTTTACAGATCCAGTTAGAATAAGGCAGACTTTTTTTAATATTGGTAAAGATCTTTTGAATGAGTTGGCAGCTAGTAAAGGTGTTGCATTGAGTTATGAAGAATCTGAAAATTTAGCCAAAATATTGGTCAGATATACAATTGGTTTTGGTTTGATTGAAGTATTACTTTCAGATCCAAAAGTACAAGATGTTTCAGTTAATGCCCCAATTGGTGAAGCACCAATTTTTATTGTTCATCAAGATTATGGTGAATGTGTAACTAATATAACTCCAAGTTCAAATGATGGTGAGAGTTGGGCCACCAAGTTTAGAATAATGTCTGGTAGACCACTTGATGAAGCAAATCCTGTTTTAGATACTGAGTTAGTTGTTTCTGATTTTAGGGCAAGAGTATCTATAATTACGAGCCCCTTAAATCCGGTTGGAGTTGCATATGCTTTTAGGAGACATAGGGAAAAACCATGGACATTGCCTTTGTTTATAGATAACAATATGATAAATCCACTTGGTGCTGGATTGTTGAGTTTTATAATTGATGGTGCTAGAACACTTTTAATTGCAGGGACAAGGAGTAGTGGTAAGACTTCTTTGCTTGGTTCTTGTTTAGTCGAAATAATGAGGAAATATAGGGTCATTACTGTAGAGGATACACTGGAGTTGCCAGTTGCTTCTATGAGGGGGCTGGGGTATAACATTCAGCCAATGAAAGTTAGATCTGCTTTGGCTGCAGGTGGAACCGAGTTGGCCGCTGAAGAAGGCATAAGAACAAGTTTAAGACTAGGAGATAGTAGTTTAATTCTTGGTGAAATAAGAAGTAAGGAAGCCCTTGCACTTTATGAGGCCATGAGAGTTGGTGCATTAGCAAATGTTGTTGCAGGGACAATTCATGGTGGTAGTCCTTATGCTGTTTTTGATAGGGTTGTAAATGATTTGGGGGTTCCAAGAACTAGTTTTAAGGCTACAGACATTATTGTTGTTGCAAATCCAGTTAAGTCTCCAGATGGTTTACATAAGATTAGAAGAATCACAAGTATAACTGAAGTTAGGAAGGAGTGGGAAAAGGATCCTCTTGCCGAAGGAGGGTTTGTTGATTTAATGTTATATAATCACAAGACAGACCAGCTTGAACCTACAGATAGTTTAATTAATGGAGATTCTGAAATTATAAAATCAATTGCTGGAAGTGTAAAAGAGTGGGCAGGTAATTGGGATGCTGCATGGGAAAATATTTTACTTAGAGCTAAAATAAAAGAAACTTTAGTTAACATGGCGAACAAGTTAGAGAGGAAAGAGTTGTTGGAAGCTGATTTTTCAATAAAAGTAAATGATGCATTTCATAAGTTTTCAGATGAGGTTTTAACTAAGTTTGGTGTTTTAGATAATGAGAAAATATTTTTTAGATGGGATGCATGGTTTAGCAGAGAGTTAAAAAAAGAGGTGCATAATGCCAATATCGAGAGACGAGATAGATAAAATATTAAAAAAGTATCAATCAAAATTGAATAAAAGGATTGGACCTTCTGGGTTGGAGAATTATAAACCTAGTTCGGAATTTTCCAGGGAATATGTAAAGTTTAAAGAAGAAGCCATGCCTGGAAATTTGAGTAAGTATGAAAAGCTATGTAATTTTTCAGAGACAATAGTTAGAATTAAACCATCTAGTAAAGATTTGGAAAAACTTAATGAGAGCATAAGGGTTGCACATTTAAACATAAGTCCAACTGGTGCCGCAAGTTTTTCACTTTTATTCGTTTTTTTAATAGTTATTGTTGCATTGTTTTCTGGAGTCGCTTCGTTTCTTGTTTCGGGAAGTGCAGAGTATGGTGGATTGATTGTTGGTGTTTTGGTTTCTTTAATTGCAATGCTTTTAATTAAACCAATTACGAGGTATCCAATTAATCTTGCAACTAAGTGGAGACTTAGAGCTAGCGATCAGATGGTTTTGTGTGTTTTGTATATGGTAATTTATATGAGGCATACTTCTAACTTTGAAAATGCAATTAAGTTTGCAGCCGAACACGTTGGAGATCCTTTATCTTTAGATTTGAGGAAGATATTTTGGGATGCTGAAACTGGAAAATATTCCACACTGAAAGAATCTTTGGAATCTTATTTGGGTTATTGGAGAAAATATAATCTTGAGTTTGTTAATTCTATTCATCTCTTGGAGAGCAGTTTATATGAACCTGGTGAAGATCGTAGATTGAGTTTGTTAGATAAATCTTTGCAAGTAATTTTAGAAGGAACTTATGATAAGATGATGAAGTATGCCCATGACTTGCAGAGTCCTGTTACAATACTACATATGCTTGGAGTTATTTTACCTATCCTTGGTTTGGTTATCCTTCCTTTGGTTGGTGCTTTCATGGGTGGAATAAAATGGTACTATATTGCAATTGTGTATAATATTGCATTGCCACTAATTGTGTATAATGTTGGAATTAGTCTTTTAGCTAAACGTCCTGGTGGATATGGTGAAACTAAGTTGGCAATACCAACCAGTAAGGGGGTCTTGTTCAGTGCTTGGTTTATTTTTATTTTATTTTTGATAATTGGATTGTTACCTTTCATCATGCATGCAGTTTCTCCAGATTATGATTTAGTTTTGTATGGCGGTGCAGCCACGGGCGAGAGATTATTTGATTTTGAATGTACAAATGATACTTGTTATGGTCCGTTTGGTATGGGTGCATTGATATTAAGTTTCTTTATTCCACTCGGATTGGCATTTTCACTTTCAATGTATTACAAATCAAAATCTAAAGTTGGAAAGAAGATAAGAGATGAGACCAAGAGATTGGAAAGTGAGTTTTCTACAGGTATATTTCAATTGGGCACCAGAATTGGTGATGGTATTCCTTCTGAAGTTGCATTTGATGATGTTTCTAAAACGCTTGAGGGAACTCCTGTTGGTAAATTCTTTAGATCCATACATAATAATTTGAGTGCTGCGGGAATGAGTTTGAAGAGTGCAATTTTTGATAGGGAGAGAGGTGCAATAAAAAATTATCCAAGTCCTTTGGTTAGAAGTTCTATGGAAGTTTTAGTTGAAAGTTCTAGAAAAGGTCCAAGCGTTGTTTCACAATCTTTGTTGAGTATTTCTACTTATGTTAATAATGTTAAAAGAATAAATGAAAGGCTGAAAGATTTACTTGCTGAAATTATCTCTAGTATGAAAAGTCAGATTAATTTCATGGCTCCAGTTATAGCAGGAATTGTTGTCGGAATTGCTAGTATGATTGTTGGTATCATTTCTAAGTTGGGTTATATGTTACAACAAGTTAATTCTGGTGGTACTGACTTTTCAGTTGATCTTGTT